>JAIENF010000640.1 GCA_019751575.1 Burkholderiales bacterium | reverse complement strand
ATCGCCGGCTGCAGCGATCGGCACTCACCGATGCGCTGACCGGCCTTCCGAACCGCCGCTATGCCTTCGAACGACTCGAACAGGAATGGGCTGCAGCGACGCGCCAGCGGCGCCCGCTGTCCTGCCTGGCGATCGATGTGGACCATTTCAAGCGCGTGAACGCGCTGGCGGGGCATGCCGTCGGCGACAAGGTGCTGGGCATGGTGGCGGCGATCCTGCGCGAGTCGGCGCGGGCGAGTGACGTCATCTGCCGCATCGGCGGCGAAGAGTTCCTGGTGATCTGCCCGGATGCCGACCGCACCGCAGCGGTGAAGGCGGCCGGGCGCCTGCGCGCCGTGGCCGAGCAGCGGCTCGGACGGGAAGGCCTGTTCCCCCGGTCGCCGGACGGTCCGTTGACCCTCTCCATCGGCGTTGCATCCCGCGACGATTCGGTGCGCACGCCGGAATCGCTGGTCCGGCTCGCCGAAGACGCGCTGGAAGCGGCGAAAGGCGCGGGCCGCAACCGGGTGCACCTTGCGATGACCGTGCTCGATCCGGCGAAGGGCACCGCTTCGGAAGCCGCCGCCGGCTAGCGTCCTGGATCGGTCGCACCAAGAAAAACCCCCGCTGCAGCCGTGGCCGCAGCGGGGGTTCGTCCAGGCCGGAAGCGGGCTTCCGGCCGCGTGCCCGTCAGGTGATCAGGCAGCTTTCTTCTTGGTGACGGTCGCGAGGTTCGCTTCCGCCATGTCGGTCGCCTGCTTGGTCGCCTTCGAGATGTTGTCATAGGCGGAGTTGGCCGCGGCGAGCGCCGACTTGATCGCCGAGACGGCGAGTTCGGTTCCGGCGGGACCGTTCTTCGCGGCGGCGTCGAGCATCGACAGCATCTGGGTGTTGACCGTGTTCATCTGCTCTTCGACCAGCTTGGAGAACTGAGCCTGGCTGGTCGCGGAAAGCTCGTACAGTCCTTTCGCGTAGGCGGTCATCTTCTCGACCGTCGGTTCGACGCTGGCCTTGATGTCCGGCAGCGCGGCCGGCTCTTTCATGTCGGCCATCGCCTTGGCGCTGGTCACTGCATCGCCGAAGGCCGATTTGGCGTAGGCGAGCTGGAACGCGACGAACTTTTCGGTCATTTCGAGCCCGAACGCCGCGAACTTGGTCGCGCCTTCGACCTGGGCTTTGGTAACTGCAGCAACTTGTTCCGGAACCTGGATCATGGTGAGTCTCCTGAGGGGAAGTGGGCAACAAACGCTACAAGGTGGCCTGCTGGCAACGCCGCCATGCACGTCCGAGGGAATTCAAGGGAATTCGACTGCAGTCGACCGCCAAGACCGTCATCACGACTTTTTGCCTGCCTTTTGGCTGACATCGCGACCGGCGCGGTGGCCGCGCGGTAAGATGGTGAAACCTGCTGCTGGAGCATGTGCGTCGGGTGTTTTGTTGCGTCGCACAACGACAATCTAAGGGCCGTGCGCCCGGATGTCAAGCCCTTGCAAGAGAAAAGCGTGGGTGACGGGGGCGAATCATGCTGCCCTGCAGCGGGCATGTCGGTTGCGACGGCCACGGCATGCGAGGACGCCCGATTGACCGACCTTGCGACGGATGTCACCTGATGGCCGCAGTCGAGCCCCGATGGACGGTATCCAGTGCCGCAGGCGCGGCCGGGGCCGCGCGGGCGGTGTCCCTCGCAGGAACCTGGAGCCTGGAGGCGATCACCCGGGTCCCGGACGGCATCGATGCCGATGTCGCCCGGCTCGCTGGCGATCCTGCGCTTGCCTGGGACCTGCGCGGCATCGATCGGCTGGACGACGCAGGTGCCGTCCTGCTCTGGCGCGCCTGGGGCCGCAAGCTGCCCGCGCGGATCGAGGTGCGTCCGGAACACGAGACGGTGTTCCGGCACCTCGCGGCGTCGGACCAGCCGGTGCCCGCCGACGGTGGAGCCGGCATGCTCGCGCCACTGGTGGGCCTCGGACGCTGGCTGGACAGCATGGCCGACCATGCGGTCGCGCTGTTGCGCCTGCTCGGACAACTCGCGATCGACGGGGTCGATATCGCGCTCCACCCGGCGCGCATCCCGCTGAAGGAGATCTCGGCGAACGTCTATCGCACGGGGTCGCAGGCACTGGGGGTCACCGCCCTGGTCGGCTTCCTGATCGGCGTGGTGCTGTCCTACCTGTCGGGCCAGCAGTTGCGCACGTTCGGTGCCGACATCTACATCGTCGACCTGCTGGGCATCGCGGTGATCCGCGAACTGGGTCCGGTGCTTGCGGCGATCCTGGTGGCCGGCCGGTCCGGTTCGGCGATGACGGCGCAGATCGGCGTGATGCGGGTGACGCAGGAACTGGATGCGATGACGGTGATGGGCATCCCGCATGGCCGCCGCCTGGTCCTGCCGAAGGTGGTCGCGCTGGCGATCGCGATGCCGCTGCTCTGCCTGTGGACCAGCGCGCTCGCGCTGGTCGGCGGCATGGTGGCCGCCGAAGTGCAGATGGGACTCTCGCATGTCTATTTCATCGAAAGCCTGCGTACCGCCGTGCCGATCGCGAACTACTGGCTGGGGCTGGGCAAGGGCGTCGTGTTCGGCGTGCTGATCGCGTTGATCGCCTGCCATTACGGGCTGCGCATCCGCCCGAACACCGAGAGCCTCGGGCGCGGCGTCACCGCGTCGGTGGTCAGCGCGATCACGGTCGTGATCATCGCCGATGCGCTGTTCGCGGTGCTGTTCTCCGATGTCGGGCTGGTGGAATGAGCGCGCCCGCCGCGGTGGTCGAGATCGCCGGTCTGTCCACGCGTTTCGGACGGCAGGTGGTCCATCGCGACATCGATCTCGTCGTGTTCCAGGGCGAGGTGTTGACCCTGGTGGGCGGCTCGGGAAGCGGCAAGACCACGCTGCTGCGGCAGATGCTCGGCCTCGAGCGGCCGGCGGCAGGCACGGTGAAGGTGTTCGGCACCGACCTCGCGCGGGCGACGGCGTCCGGGCTGGAGTCCATCCGCAGCCGCTGGGGCATGCTGTTCCAGGGCGGCGCGCTCTTCTCGGCGCTGAGCGTGTTCGACAACGTGGCGCTGCCCCTGCGCGAACTGAAGCGGCTGGACGAGGGCATGGTGCACGACCTGGTCATGCTCAAGCTGCAGATGGTGGGCATCGAGCCGAAGCATGCCGGCAAGATGCCGTCCGAACTCTCGGGCGGGATGGTCAAGCGGATCGCGTTCGCCCGGGCGATCGCGCTCGATCCTGAACTCCTTTTCCTCGACGAACCCACCGCCGGGCTGGATCCTGACCGCAGCGAGGGCTTCGTGCAGATGGTGATCTCGCTGCGCGCGGCACTGCGGATGACGGTGGTGATGGTGACCCACGATCTCGACACCCTGGTCTCGCTGTCCGACCGGGTGGCGATCCTCGCGCACAGCCGGCTGGTGTCGGTCGCCACGCTGGACGAGACGGTCGCGCTCGACGATCCCTTCGTGCACGACTTCTTCCGCGGCGCGCGCGGCCGGCGCGCGCTGCTCGCCCGCGGGGGCGCCGTCCCGCCTGGAGGTACCTGATCGATGGAAAACAGATCGCATGCACTGGCCGCAGGCCTGTTCACGCTGCTCCTCGTGGCCGCGATGGTCGCGGCCGCGCTCTGGT
>JAIENF010000114.1 GCA_019751575.1 Burkholderiales bacterium | reverse complement strand
TTCTGGATCGTCGCGACGTTGATGCCGGTGGCCACCGAACCCAGGCCCATCGAGATGGACAGCGGCATCGGCGACAGCATGTGCGAGGCGTCGTACTCGCGGTTGATCATCTTGTCGCGGACCAGCGCCCAGCCGGCGGTGCGCTGCAGCTCGACGTTCAGCCCCTCGCGCTCGTAGAAGCGCAGCGGATGCGCCATGATCAGCGGCGTCGCGCAGGTGATGGCCACGAACCCTACCTGCAGGTTCTTCTTCTCGATCGCGAGCTTGTTGTCCTGCGCGATGGCCTGCATGGCACCGATCGGAAGCACCGATGCGATCGCACCCATCGCGGTGCGCATGCCCACCGCCTGCAGGAAGCGGCGGCGTACCTCGTCGTCCGGGAACAGCGCCCGCACCACTGCCTGTTCGATGACCCGGTTGCTGGCCGCCTCGGTCGCCTGGTTGCCATCGAACCAGGTGTCGGGCGACGCTTCACCCCCCGCCAGGGCAGCCGAATGCAGGTGCTGCGGCGCGGACGCGGCCTCATGGTCGGCCTGCGAAGCATGCCGTCCGCATTCGCACGGATTGAGCGTTACCGAGGGATCGAAGGGATTGTCGAACGCGGCCACTCGTGTCTCCATTGGGGGGTGGGTATCAGCCTCCCCATGAAGCAGCAGTCGTGCCAGCGTGCGCGTTGCCAGTGCGAACCCCCATTCCCGGGATTCGCACTCACTGCGATGGTGCGGGCCGGGCACCGCTCGCACCAGCGGCGAGCATCCGCTCGCCGAGCCGATGCTCAGTGTGCCTGGCGCGGATCCTGGGCGGCCGGCGGATCGCGCGGCAGGCCGCGTGCCGTGACGAAGGTGGACGGCGAAGCGAGCAGGCGGCGCCCGAGCGTCCGCCCGAGGCCACGCACGTCGCTGCGCGATATCCCGCGCGCGCGCATGGCCATCCACAAGGCGAGGGAAAAGCTCACCAGCAGGTTCACCGCGCCGATCATCATCACGCCGAACAGGCCCCAGGTGAACACCTGCCACGGCAGGGCGAAGCCTGAACCGGCCAGCGCGTAGCCGAGGTTGGCCGACGAGAATGCGATATGCCGGATGTCGATCGGAAGCCCGAGGATCATTCCGATCGTGCCGGCAGTACCCAGCATGCAGCCGAACAGGAAATTTCCCAGCAGGCCGCCGAGGTTCGCCTCGAGGTAGAGGCCGATCCGACCGGCGCGCGCTCGGCCGGCCAGCCGTATCAGCCACGGCAGGCGCTCGATCCGCTGCCCAAGCCGCGCATAACTCGCATGGTTGTCGAAGTATCCGGTCAGCACCCCTGACATGAACAGGAAGACCCCGGCCAGTGCAGCATGCGGCAATGCCCAGCCGATGATGTCGAGGTCGTGCAGCAGGTGGTCGGCCTTGGCCATGTCGATCGGCGGCGAACCGGAGAACATCACGAACAGGACGGACAGCAGCAGCGCGACCGGGAACGCGACCACCACGTTGCCGAGGATCGCCGCGGCCTGGGTACGACCGACGCCCGCGAACAGATCGACCACACGGTCGAGGTCGGCGGCACGCCGCGCGCCATCGGGATGCAGTTCGCCGAGGTAGCCGGCAATCGTCTGCGCAGTCATGGCCGGCTGCTTCGTGGCGACGGTCAGGTGCAGCATGTAGATCACGACGAAGCCCAGGCCGTAGATCAGGCTGTAGCCAAGCGCGTAGCCTATCGGCGCGAGGTCGAGCTTGCTGGCGAAGATCTTCAACAGCGCCATGACGCCGATCAGTGCACCCGCGCCCATCGCCGCGCGCCACATCGCATGGTAGGCCGTGCGCGTCTCCGCGATGTAGTGCTCCCCGGTCCTTGCGGCGTTCTCGGTGACGCGCATCGCGAGCATCGACACCCCGGTACCGACATGGCTGCGCAGGCTGCCGCGCTGGCTCTCCGCGGCCAGCGCCGACCGGACCAGCGCACTCCAGCGCGCGACGACTTCCGCTCGCCGCAGGTCGGCCGCCTCGTGCACCACCGCCGCATCGAGGAGGCATCCCAGGTCGCTGATCCGCTGCAGGGACTGCTCGCCGTGCCGGAGGACATACGACAGCCGTACGCTCGTGCCCTGCGCCACGGCGAGGCGCCGCGCACGGCCGATGACGGCCTGGCACTGGTCGACCAGCACCTGCACTTCGGCGCTGTCCACGGGATGCGCGGCCGGATCGGACAGGTGCGCGCGGAGCGCGTCCACATACCGCTGGCTCGCGCCGGTAAGGCCGCGGAAGCAGGCCGCGAAGTCCTTGAAATCGGCGCCGAGCCGACCGAACTCTCCTTCGACATCCGTGCCGCCGATCCGGTAGGACAGGATGAGCAGCGCTTCCAGGATCTGGCCGATGATCCCCCGGGCCATGAGTTCATCATCGTGCGTTTCCCGTGCAACCAGGTGCCAGAAGCGGCGCGACAGGTCGGCCGGCAGCGCCGAGAACCACTCCCAGTCCCGCCGGCGATGGAACACCTGGCGCAGCGCGCCGCGCAGGTCGTCGGGATCCGGCACTTCGGGCAGCAGCCGGTCGACGACGATCCGGCCCAGCTCGGTGAAGAAGCCGGTGCCCGGCAGGATGCCGCTGTCGGCGAAGAACCCGACCAGGCGCCGTGTCGCGAGCAGCTGCAGCACATGGCGCCGCACCTGCGCGGCGCGGACCGGGTCGGTTTCCATCACCTCGATCACTGCGGTATACCGTGCGCCCGGTCCCTCGAGGTCGCGCCGGTCGCGCGGCCGAACGAAGTCGAACAGCGCGGCAAGCGCGCTGGCGGGATCCGCGGCAGGATCGGCGAACGGTGCAAGGGCGGCCACCGCGGCCGCCGTCATCGGCGCGCCCGGTGCGGTGACGTCCGTGCCGGTCACTGCCCGGGCTGGCGCACGCCGCTGCCCGGCACCGGCACCAGCTTGGGCGTGGACGGGTCGCTGAAATAGTGCGGCGACATGATCTGCACCCCGCGCTCGTTGAAGACGTCGAGCAGGTGCTGGTGCAGCGTGGCCAGCACCTCGGCACGCGGGCGCGGCTGGCTCGGCACGGCCTGGCAGACCAGGCGGTACTCCACGTAGAAGTCCGAAAGCGCGGTCTGGAACACGCGCGGCTCCGGTGCGGCAAGCACGCCGGGGGTGCGCCGGGCAGCTTCCAGCATCATCGCTTCGACGTCCCGCCACGGGGTGTCGTAGCCGATCGTGAGCGTGGTGTCGACGATGTAGCCCCGACCCTGCACCGTTCGCGAGTAGTTCCGGGTGACGGTGCTCAACAGCATCGCGTTGGGTATCGTCACCTCTTCGCCCATGCCGGTCCGGATGCGGGTCGTGAACGTGCCCAGATCGGACACCGTACCCTCGTTGTCTGCCACGCGCACGTACTCGCCGACCCGCAGCGTGCGCGAATACATCAGGATCAACCCGCTCGCGCCCTGCCCGACCAGGCTGGCACCGCCGACCGTGAGCATCAGGCCGATCAGCACCGACATGCCCTTGAACGCTTCGCTATCGGCGCCCGGCAGGTAGGGATAGGCCATCACGATGGCGAACAACCAGATGCCGATGGTGAACAGCACCCGCGTCGGCCGGACGGTATCGATGTCCAGCCATCCCAGC
>JAIENF010000745.1 GCA_019751575.1 Burkholderiales bacterium | reverse complement strand
AGAATGGTCCGTCGCAGGCACGATATCTGCCAAGTCACTCCCGGTAAGCGCACGACATGGCCATCAACTGGAAGACCTACCCCGCGCGCGGCGTGTACGACACGCTGCTCTCCGCCCCCGGCGAGGTGCGGCCCGTGGCCAGCAGCCTCTGCGACTACCTCGCCTCCCTGTCGGAGAAGGAGGTGCGCGACCGCCGCGCGGCGGCCGACCTCGCCATCCGCAACCTGGGCATCACGTTCACCGTGTACTCCGAGGAAGGCGGCTCGATCGACCGCGCATGGCCGTTCGACATCATCCCGCGCGTCATCGCGCGCAGCGAATGGGCGCGCGTCGAGCGCGGGCTGCGCCAGCGGGTCGAGGCGCTGAACCTGTTCATCGACGACATCTACCACGACCAGCGCATCGTCAAGGACAAGGTGTTCCCCGCCGAACTCCTGGCCGACTCGAAGAACTTCCGGCCACAGTGCGTCGGCGCGACGCCGGCGCACGGCATCTGGGCGCACATCTGCGGCTCCGACCTGGTGCGCGACAAGGACGGCACGATCTACGTGCTCGAGGACAACCTGCGCGTGCCCTCCGGCGTGTCGTACATGCTCGAGAACCGGCTGGTGATGAAGCGGGTGTTCCCGGAACTGTTCGCCAACAGCACCATCCTGCCGGTGGACGACTACCCCTCGCAGCTGTTCGACTGCCTTGCCTCGCTGTCGCCGCGGCGCGGCCGGCGCCCCGAGGTGGTGGTGCTCACGCCGGGCATCCACAACTCGGCTTACTTCGAACACGCCTACCTCGCGCAGCAGATGGGCGCCGAACTCTGCCTGGGCTCCGACCTGGTGGTCGGCGACGACGACTGCGTCTACAAGAAGGCGATCACCGGCCTCGAGCGGGTAGACGTGATCTACCGCCGGATCGACGACCTGTTCCTCGATCCCGAAGCGTTCGACAGCGAATCGGTGATCGGCGTGAAGGGGCTGTTCCGCGCCTGGCGCAGCGGCAAGGTCGGGCTGGCGAACGCGCCGGGCGCAGGCGTGGCCGACGACAAGGTCGTGTACGCGTTCGTGCCGGAGATGATCCGCTACTACCTCGACGAGGACGCGATCCTGCCCAACGTCCCGACCTACAAGTGCGTCGATCGCAAGGAACGCGACTACGTGCTGGCCAACCTCGCCAAGCTGGTCGTCAAGCCGGCGAACGAATCCGGCGGCTACGGCATGCTGATCGGCCCGCAGGGCAGCGCGAAGGACATCGAGGATTTCGCGCGCCACATCAGGCGCGACCCGCGCAACTACATCGCGCAGCCGCTGATCACGCTGTCCACCGCGCCGACCCTGGTCGAAGACCATGTCGAGCCGCGCCATGTCGACCTGCGGCCGTTCATCCTGTCGAGCAAGTCGACCTATGTCACCACCGGCGGGCTGACCCGGGTCGCGCTGCGCAAGGGATCGACGGTGGTCAACTCGTCGCAGGGCGGCGGCAGCAAGGACACCTGGATCGTCGACCATGAAGCGAGCTGAGACCATGAACCGGTTGAACGGGTGGAGCGGGCGTCATGCTTTCCGGACACGCTGAGTCGATCTACTGGCTGGGCCGCTATGTCGAACGGGCGGAGGACGGCGCGCGCCTCGCCAACGTGCATGCCAACCTGCTGCTCGACCTGCCACGCAAGTACACCTTCGGCTGGGCGCCGCTGATCGCGATCACCGGCTACTCCGACCTGTTCGCGGAGCACTACAAGGAAGCCACCGAGCGCAACGTGGTGCGCTTCCTGATCTCCGACGAGAAGAACCCCGGTTCCATCCTGTCCTCGCTCGCCTGCGCGCGCGAGAACGCCCGGCTGCTGCGCGACCTGCTGCCGCGCGAGGCGTGGGAGCAGATCAACGAACTCTACCTGCGCGCCAGGCAGGATGCCGGCAACTCGCTCGCCCAGGGCCGCCGGTACGACTACCTCGAGGCGGTGATCCGCGGCGCGCAGCAGTTGTCCGGCACGCTGGCCGGCACGATGGCGCACGATTACCCGTACGACTTCCTGCGCCTGGGGCTCGCGCTGGAGCGCGCCGACATGACCACGCGCATCATCGACGTGCGCTCGGCCAACCTGCTCGATGGCAGCGCCAGGTCCGAGGACGGCCCGGCCGACCTCGCGCCGTTCGAGACCATCCAGTGGATGAGCGTGCTGCGCTCGCTGTCGGGCTACCAGGTGTACCGGCAGACGGTACGCGGCCCGGTGAGCCATGCCGACGTGCTGCGCTTCCTGCTCACCGATACCCGTTTCCCGCGCTCCATAGGCTTCTGCCTGGCGCAGATGGATGCCCTGCTGCGACGGCTGCCCCGCAGCAGTTCCATCACGCGCGACATCCAGAAACTGGTGGACGAGCTCGAACATGTCGACTTCGACCGCCTCGACCGACAAGCACTCCACCGCTTTACCGACGAACTCCAGGTCGGCTTCGGCACCCTGCACGACCGCATTGCCACGACCTACTTCCTGACCGGGCCGGCCGCCACGACCGGGACACCCGCTGCATGACCATCCGCGTCGCGCTCCACCACAAGACGCTCTATCGCTATGACCGGCCGGTCAAGCTGTCGCCGCACGTGATCCGGCTGCGCCCGGCGGTGCATTCGCGCACGCCGATCGAAAGCTACTCGCTGCGCCTCACGCCGGAGCCGCACTTCCTCAACTGGCAGCAGGATCCGTTCGGCAACTACCTCGGCCGCGTCGTGTTCCCGGAACGCACGATGGAGCTGTCGATGACGGTCGACCTCGTCGCGGACCTGACGGTGATCAACCCGTTCGACTTCTTCCTCGAGGAAGCGGCCGAGCACTTCCCGTTCGAGTACGAGCCGCACCTCAAGAAGGACCTCGCGCCCTACCTCGAAGTGCGCGAGGCGGGCCCGCACCTGATGCGCTGGATCAAGGGCATCGACCGGTCGCGCGTACGCAGCGTCGACTTCCTGGTCGCGATCAACCAGCGCCTGGCGCGCGACATCGCGTACACGATACGGATGGAACCGGGCGTGCAGACCTGCGAGCAGACGCTCGAGCGGGCGCTGGGTTCGTGCCGCGACACCGGCTGGGTGCTGGTGCAGGTGCTGCGCCACATGGGCCTCGCTGCGCGTTTCGTGTCCGGCTACCTGGTGCAGCTGGTCGCCGACCAGAAGCCGCTGGAAGGGCCGAGCGGACCGACCCAGGACTTCACCGACCTGCATGCCTGGGCCGAGGTCTACATCCCGGGCGCCGGCTGGATCGGACTCGACCCGACCTCCGGGCTGTTCGCCGGCGAAGGCCACATCCCGCTCGCCTGCACGCCCGACCCCGAAAGCGCGGCGCCGGTCACCGGCTTCACCGATGCCTGCGAGGTCGTGCAGTTCGAGCATGCGAACACGGTGACGCGCGTCCACGAAGACCCGCGGGTCACCCGGCCCTACTCACCCGACCAGTGGGCGCGCATCGACGCCCTCGGCAGGCAGGTCGACGCCGACCTCCAGGCAGGCGACGTCCGCCTCACGATGGGCGGCGAACCGACCTTCGTGTCGATCGACGACATGGAATCGCCGGAATGGACGATCGCCGCCGACGGCAAGGCCAAGCGCGAGCGGGCCAA
>JAIENF010000482.1 GCA_019751575.1 Burkholderiales bacterium | reverse complement strand
GGCTGGTCATGGGCGGGATTGTAATCATGCCCCCGGGCCGGGTCCGCGCACTATTACGCCTGCCGAGCGATAAATCGCACGCGTGAAGGCCCGCATGCGCGCCGGAATCGGCGCCCGGGGCTGCCGGCGTGCGTCCCTGCTCCGCGGCGCTTGTTACACTCCGGTCGACCGCGCCGCACGCGCCTGGAGCAGTGACCGATGAGCGAGACGGCCCCGAAGACGGCCCCCGAAGACGCAGATACGCGGATGTCGTCCCTGCAGGCCGGTGCGCTGACTGTGCTGATTTGCGGCGCGATCGTGATCACGCTCGGGATGGGCATCCGGCAGTCGTTCGGCATCTTCCTGAAGCCCGTCACCGCCGACCTGGAGGTCGGCCGACAGGTGTTCGGCCTGGCGATCGCATTGCAGACGCTGCTCACCGGCCTGCTCGGTCCGGTGGCAGGCATGATGTCCGACCGATTCGGTCCGAACCGCGTGATCGCGGCCGGGACCGTGATCTACGGGCTGGGCCTGGTGCTGTCCGGCTTCGCGCAGGGACCGAACAGCCTGGTGCTGACGCTCGGCGGCGTGGTCGGACTCGGCATGAGCCTGCTCACCCTGCCCGTGGTGCTGGGCGCCGTCGGACGGGTCGTCACCCCGGCGCAGCGCGGCACCGCCTTCGGCCTGGTCACGGCCGGGGGTTCGTTCGGCCAGTTCGCGATGGTGCCGGGCGCACAGGCGCTGGTCACCACCTTCGACTGGCAATGGGCATTCATCCTGCTGTCGATCTTCATGGCGATCGCCTTCGCGGTCTCGTTCGGCCTGGCGCACAAGGCCAACGCGGGCGGGACCGCCCCGGCGGCGGGCGAGGACAGCAGCGCCTGGTCGGCCCTCGCACGGGCCGGCAGGCATCCCGGCTACTGGCTGCTCACCCTGTCGTTCTTCGTCTGCGGTTTCCATGTGTCGTTCGTGGCCACCCACCTGCCCGCCTACCTCGCGGACCGCGGCATCTCGGCGGCGGTCGCGGCCAACTCGCTGGCGCTGATCGGGCTCTGCAACATCTTCGGGTCCTACCTGTTCGGCGCCGCCTGCTCACGTTACGCGAAGAAGCACTTACTATCGTTCATATACGCTGGCCGCGCGCTGCTGTTCGTGCTGGTACTGGCGCTGCCGATGACGCCCACGCTGGCGCTGGCGTTCGGCGCGATCATCGGATTCCTGTGGCTGGGCACGGTCCCGCCGACATCCGGACTGGTTGCCCAGCTGTTCGGGACGCGTTATCTCGCCACGCTGTTCGGCGTCGTGTTCATGAGCCACCAGATCGGCGGTTTCCTGGGGGCCTGGTTCGCCGGCTACCTGTTCGACACCACCGGCTCCTACAACATCGCATGGATGATCTCGATCGGCCTCGGCGTGTTCGGCGCGCTGGTGCTGCTGCCCGTTTCGGAAACCCCGCCGGCACGCCTGCGCAGCGCGCAGGCCGGCTGAGCCACCGCAGGCAGGTTGTATACTGTCATCATGGGTACCGCCCCGGATCCTGCCATGATGCCAGTCGTGCCTCACCGCACGGCCCTTCTCGTGCTCGCCGTCGGCGGGCTGGGCGCATTCGTGGCCTGGCAGTACATGGGCGCCGCCCTGTTCCTGGACGCGCTGGGCGGGTTCTGCCTGTAGCCGGCAGCCGCTCCGCCCGTCGTCCCGCCATGACTGTCGTACTCCGCCCGATGCCGGCCGACGGCGCAGGGCAGCCGGCGACCGGGTGGGCCGGGGGGCCTGCATTCCTGTCGCCACCTGTTCTTCCTAATTGACACGGAGATGTGTTAACTTCTCCTGACACGACGTCCGCACCCCTCCTCGCCCTACGGGTCACCGATTTCATGCAACTCTACGCAGTCGGCATCAACCACCAGAGCGCCCCGGTCAAGGTGCGCGAACGGGTCGCCTTCGCCGGCGAAACGATGTCCGAGGCATTGCGCGACCTGGTGCAGACCGGCCCGGTGGCCGAGGCGGCGATCCTGTCCACCTGCAACCGGACCGAGATCTACTGCAGCACGAACGACCCGCAGTACGCGACCGGCTGGCTGGCCGACTACCACAAGCTCGAGCGCGACTCGCTCAAGCCGTATGTCTACACGCTGCCATCGGAAGACGCCGCACGCCATGCGTTCCGCGTCGCCGCCGGCCTCGATTCGATGGTGCTCGGCGAGCCGCAGATCCTCGGCCAGCTGAAGCAGGCGGTGCGCTCGGCCGAGACGGCTGGCACGCTGGGCTCTCTGCTGCACAAGCTGTTCCAGCGGACGTTCTCCATCGCCAAGCGCGTGCGCTCCGAGACCGAGATCGGCGGCAGTTCGGTGTCGATGGCCGCCGCTGCCGTCGCGCTGGCCGAGCGGCTGTTCCCGTCGATCGCCGAACAGCGCGTGCTGTTCGTCGGCGCCGGCGAGATGATCGAACTCTGCGCCGCGCATTTCTGCGCGCGCAAGCCGCGCATGGTGAGCTTCGCCAACCGCACCCAGGCCCGCGGCCAGCTGCTGGCCGAACGCCACGGCGGCAACGCGATGGGGCTGGCCGACCTGCCCGAGCGCCTGCCCGAATACGACATCATCATCACCTGCACCGCGAGCCAGCTGCCGATCATCGGCAAGGGGCTGCTCGAGCGCACGCTGAAGGCGCGGCGGCGCAAGCCGGTGTTCATCGTCGACCTCGCCGTGCCGCGCGACGTCGAAGCCGAAGCCGCGCGCATGGACGACGTGTTCCTCTACACGGTCGACGACCTGGGCGAGATCGTCAAGCTGGGCCGCGAGTCGCGTGCCGGCGCCGTGCACGACGCCGAGGCGATCATCTCGCTGGGCGTGTCGGACTTCATGCACTGGGTCTCGACCCGCGAACTGGTGCCGACCATCCGCGCGCTGCGCGACGAGGCCGAGCGCTCGCGCCAGCGCGAGGTCGAGCATGCCATCCGCCGGCTGACCCAGGGCGACGATCCGAAGCTGGTGATCGACCGCCTGTCGCGCTCGCTGACCAACAAGCTGCTGCATGCGCCGTCGCATGCGCTGAACCATCTCGGTGAAGGCAGCCGGGATGAACTCGCCCAACTGCTGTCGGGACGCGCGCGCGCCGGCGATCGCTCGTAGCGGCGCATCGATGAATCCGAGCATCGCTGCCAAGCTCGCGCAGCTCGCCGAGCGGCTGGACGAAGTCAACGCGATCCTCGGGCGCGCGGACGCGACCGACGACCTCGACCAGTACCGCCGGCTCACCCGGGAGCGCGCCGAGCTGGAAACCGTGGTCGACCTCTACCGCCAGCATGGCGGGGTCGAGCAGTCGCTGCGCGAGGCCGATGCGCTGCTGTCCGACCCGGACATGCGCGAACTGGCCGAGATCGAGCTGCGCGAGGGGCGTGAGCGCCTGGCCGCGCTCGAGGTCGAACTGCAGCAGGCCCTGCTGCCGAAGGATCCGAACGACGAGCGCAACCTGTTCCTCGAAGTGCGCGCCGGCACCGGTGGCGACGAGTCGGCGCTGTTCGCCGGCGACCTGTTCCGGATGTACGTGCGCTACGCCGAGCGCAACGGCTGGAAGGTCGAGGTCATCTCGCAGAACGCGGCGGAACTC
>JAIENF010000454.1 GCA_019751575.1 Burkholderiales bacterium | reverse complement strand
AGATCGAAGAGGTGTTGCTGGCGAGGATGGTGTCGGCGCGGCAGGTGGCCGAGAGCTCGCGGAATATCCTGCATTTCACGTCGAGGTTCTCGGTCACCGCCTCGATCACCAGGTCGGCATCGGCGAGTGCATCGGCCGAACTGGCGGTGGTGATGCGGCCCAGCGTCCCGGCCTTGTCCGCCTCGGTGATGCGCGCCTTCGCCAGCAACCGGTCCAGGCTGGAGCCGATGGCCGCGCGTGCACGGTCGAGCGCCGCCGGGTCCAGGTCGCGCAGCACCACCGGGTAACCGGCCGCGGCGCAGACCTGGGCGATGCCGCTGCCCATCTGGCCGGCCCCCAGCACCGCGATGCGCATCATGGCCTGGGCGTCCGGGAGGGCTTCATTGCCGGCGCCGGCGAGGCCGCCGGCACTGCGGCCGCAGGGACTGCCGGTGCCGCAGGCTCGATCGCCTGCTTCACGTACGATCCGGGCGCGTCTTCGAACGCCGGATGCGATCCGCTGCCCGGGGTGCGGGCGTCGACCTCGCCGTTGCCGAAGCCCGTCGACACCCACCGTTGCCAGTGCGGCCACCAGGAGCCCTCGTGCGACTGCGCCTGCGCCAGCCATTCGTCGGCGCCCGCGGTGAGCGCGGCAGCGCTGGTCCAGTGCTGGTACTTCTTCGCCGCAGGCGGGTTGATCACGCCGGCAATGTGTCCTGAGCCGGCGAGCGTGAACTGCACCGGCCCGGCGAGCAGGCCGGCGCCTGCGTAGGTCGACTTCCACGGGGCGATATGGTCCTCGATGGTCGACAGGAAGTAGGCCGGGGTCTCGATCTTCGTGACGTCGATCGGCACGCCGTCCAGCGTGATGCCACCGGGCCGGCGCAGCAGGTTCTTGAGGTACATGTTGCGCAGGTAGAACCCGTGCATCGCGGCCGGCATGCGGGTGGAGTCGGAGTTCCAGTAGAGCAGGTCGAACGGGAACGGATCCTTGCCCATCAGGTAGTTGTTCACCACGAAAGACCAGATCAGGTCGTTGGCGCGCATCATGTTGAAGGTCGACGCCATCTCGTGGCCTTCGAGGTAGCCGCGCTTCGCCATCCGGCGCTCGAGGTGGTCCAGCTGCTCCTCGTCGATGAACACGCCCAGTTCGCCCGGGTCTGAGAAATCGATCATCGCGGTGAAGAAGGTCGCGCTGGCGACGCGGGCGGACTGCCCCTTCGCCTTCAGCCAGGCCAGGCCGCTGGCGAGCAGCGTGCCGCCCAGGCAGTAGCCGATGACGTTCGCGTCCGGCTCGCCGGTGATGTCGCGCACCACGTCCAGCGCGGCCAGCGGCCCGAGCTGCAGGTAGTCGTCGAAGCCCTTGTCGGCAAGCTTCTCGTCGGGGTTGACCCAGGAGATCACGAACACGGTATGGCCCTGGTCGACCGCCCACTTGATGAATGAATTCTTCTCGCGCAGGTCCAGGATGTAGAACTTGTTGAT
The DNA here is from genome assembly GCA_019751575.1 of Burkholderiales bacterium. Lineage (GTDB taxonomy): Bacteria > Pseudomonadota > Gammaproteobacteria > Burkholderiales > CAIKXV01 > CAIKXV01. The sequence goes on along the minus strand of JAIENF010000454.1, from coordinate 2,117 downwards.
CCACGGCGGGACAATCAGCAGCGGCCGCTTGAGCACCTTCGCCGTCGACGGCGAGTACTGGATCAGCTGCATCAGCGGGTTCTGGAACACCACCTTGCCCGGGGTGACCGCGATGTTCTCGCCCAGCCTGAACTGGGTGCGGTCGGTCATGCTGATGCGCAGCTGGCTGCCGCCGCTGCGCTCGAGGTCGCCGAGCAGGTTGTCCAGCCCGTCGAGCAGGTTCTGGCCGCCGGTGTCGAGCGTCGCGCGCAGCACCTCGGGGTTGGTCATCGCGAAGTTGGTCGGGGCCAGGGCATCGATGTACTGGCGGGTGAAGAAGTCGACCTTCTTGCGCGCGTTCTCGTCCAGGCCCTCGACCGAGGTCATCGCGCCGTGGGTATGGCGCGCGGCGATCAGGTAGGACTGCTTCAGGTAGTTGAACACGAGGTTGTTCTCCCAGTCCTCGTGCTTGAACCGCTTGTCGCCCTTGGATGCCTCGGCCACCGGGGCGACCGCCATGCCCATCGCCTTGAGCCAGGTCGACTGCCAGAGGTTCATGTAGTCGCCCCACATGTTCATCTGCAGCTGCATCACCTTCATCGGGTCGGTCCAGATCTGCTGGAACGCCTCGGTGAACGCGCGTCCGACGCCGACCTCGTCGACCGCGAGGGCGCCGGCCTGCTTCGACATGCGCTCGAGGTAGTTCATCACCAGCTGCGAACTGCGTTGCGCCAGGTCGGTGAACTGGCGGGCCATTTCGGCGGTATCGGCGGGCGCGGGGGGCACGGCGCCGGCCGGCGTGTTTGCGGCGGCATCGGCAGCTGCGCCGGCGGGGGTCGATTGGGCCATCGGGGTCCTGCCTTCCTTCGGTGTCGGGGCGGTGGGGACGGGCGGTCCCGGACTCATTGTCCGGGGGCTCGACCGGGCGTATATTAGGCGCGTCTGCTGCATGGCACAAACGACGTTCGACCGGGCGCCCCGGAAAACCGGAGCCTGGCGACGATGGAAAAACACACGAGGAGCATCAGCATGAACGATCCGGTCGTCATCGTCGGCGCCGCACGCACCCCCATGGGCGGGTTCCAGGGCGATTTCTCGAACGTGACTGCCGCGGTGCTCGGCGCCGCGGCGATCAAGGCTGCGGTCGAACGCGCAGGCATCACGCCCGCCGACGTCGACGAGGTCATCATGGGCAACGTGCTGATGTCCGGCCAGGGCCAGGCTCCGGCCCGCCAGGCCGCACTGGGCGCCGGCCTGCCGCAGGGCGCGCACTGCACGACCATCAACAAGATGTGCGGCTCGGGCATGCAGGCGATGATGTTCGCCCGCGACCAGCTGCTCGCCGGCTCCACCTCGGTGATGGTCGCCGGCGGCATGGAGAGCATGACCAACGCGCCGTACCTGATCCCCAAGGCCCGCGGCGGCATGCGCCTGGGCCATGGCGAGATCAAGGACTCGATGTTCCTCGACGGCCTGGAAGACGCCTACGACAAGGGCAAGCTGATGGGCGTGTTCGCGGAAGAGACTGCGAGCCGCTACCAGTTCAGCCGCGAGGCACAGGACCGGTTCGCGATCCAGTCGACCACCCGTGCGCAGGCCGCGATCAACGGCGGTGCGTTCGATGCCGAGATCACCCCGATCACCCTGAAGACCTCGAAGGGCGAGACGGTGATCAAGATCGACGAGCAGCCGCTGAAGGCCAAGATCGACAAGATCCCGTCGTTGAAGCCGGTGTTCAAGAAGGACGGCACGGTGACCCCGGCCAACTCCAGCTCGATCTCCGACGGTGCCGCGGCACTCGTGATGATGCGCAAGTCGGAAGCCGAGAAACGCGGGCTGAAGCCGCTCGCGACCATCGTCGCCCAGGCCAGCCATTCGCACGAGCCGCAGTGGTTCACCACCGCCCCGGTCGGTGCGATGCAGAAGCTGTTCGCCGCCACCGGCTGGAGCGTCGACGACGTCGACCTGTTCGAGGTGAACGAGGCGTTCGCGGTGGTCACCATGGCCGCGATCCACGACCTCAAGTTGCCCGAGGAGAAGGTGAACGTGAACGGCGGCGCCTGTTCGCTCGGCCACCCGATCGGCGCGTCCGGCGCGCGCATCGTCGTGACCCTGCTTTCCGCACTGCAGCAGCGGGG
>JAIENF010000321.1 GCA_019751575.1 Burkholderiales bacterium | reverse complement strand
CGAAGCCGCAGTCACCGTGCTGACATTTGATCCAAAGATTCCAGCAGAAGCATGGTGGATTCCTGTCGGTGCCTACGCCGGTTATCTTGTCGTCGTGAGTTACGCATTGCGCCCTGTTCCATCATGCGGCGGCCGCCACTTGCATGCACGTCCAGCATCCAGGCGCCGTCCGCCGCCGCAGCCCGGCAGGCACCTGCGACCGTATGCGGGATGTCGTGGAACTTCAGGTCGACGAACACCTCGAACCCCATCGAGCGCAGGCGCGCGACCAGCAGCGGGCCGCCGGTCGCGAACAGCTCCTTGCCGACCTTCACCCGGCAGCGCTGCGGATCGAGCCGGCGCGCCATGTCGAGCGCGGCATCGGCGCTTGCAAGGTCCAGCGCGACGATCACGCGCGGGCCGATCGGCAGGGAGGACTGGTCGGTCATGGTTGGGCTCATGTGGTTGGCGGGCATGGGATCGAATGTTCGCACGAAGCGGCGCAACCGCGCGCGGCTGCGCGGTTGCACCGCCGGTCAGGCGCCCAGATCGCGTTCCTCGGTCCGCTTAGGCGAATAGGTTTCCCAGCCTCGACAGGCCGGACAGTGCCAGTAGAACTGGCGCGCCTTGAACCCGCACTGGTCGCACCGGTACATCGCGAGGCTGCGCGTCTGCTGCTGCACGACGTCCTTGATCAGTTCGAGGTCGGCTCGCTGCTCGATCGGCGCGGTGGCCAGCTGGGCCTCGAGCAGCTTGGCGAGCCCGATCAGCGTCGGGTTGCGCTTGAGTTCGTCGCGGACCAGCCGGTAGGCATCCTCGGCGCCCTGCTGCTCGAGGGTGGCCTGGAACACCACGGCCATCAGGTCGAGCGACGGATGGTTCGCGAGGTAGTACTGCAGCAGGCCCAACCCCACCTCGGGCTTGCCCAGCGTGCGATAAGCGTTGAGCAGGCGTTCGGCCACCATCGACAGGTAGGCGGGATTCTGCGATTCGATGCGCTTCCAGGCATCGATCGCCGGCTCGACCTGCCCGGTGGCCAGTTCGATGTCGCCGAGCAGGATGCTGGCGCGCACGCTCTTGCGATGGCTCGCCAGCGCGAGCTCCAGGTTCCTGCTCGCCTCTGCGGGCCGTGCATGCGCGAGTTCGTTCGCGGCCAGTTCGCAGTAATAGTTGGCGATGTCCATCTGGAACGAGCGGCCATTGCGCGACTCGGCCCGGCGCGCCGTATCGATCGCACGCTCCCATTCGCGCTCCTGCTCGTAGATCTCGAGCAGCGCGAGCGAGGCGACGTCGTCGCGTGCCGTGCCCTCCAGCTTCTTGAAGAGCTCTTCCGCGCGGTCGAGCAGGCCCGCCTTGAGGTAGTCCTGTGCGAGCTCATGGATCGCATCGAGCCGCTGCTCGGCGGGCAGGTCTTCACGGTCGACCAGGTTCTGGTGCATGCGGATCGCCCGCTCCACCTCGCCGCGCCGGCGAAACAGGCTGCCCAGCGCGAAGTGCAGCTCGACCGTCTGCGGATCGACCTTGACCACCTCGATGAAGGCCTCGATCGCCTTGTCCTGCTGTTCATTGACCAGGAAATTGATGCCGCGGAAATACGACACCGGCAGGGCCCGTGATTCCGTCACCAGCTGCTTGATGTCGATGCGCGCCGCGAGCCAGCCGAGCCCGAAGAACGTCGGGAAGGCGAGCAGCCACCAGTATTCAAAGTCCATGCGGCACCTGCCTGTCCGTGGCGGCCATCACGGCACCCGGTGCGGCCGGGTCGGTCGGTGCCGGTGCGGCTGCAGCCAGTGCCGCCAGTTCGTTGCCCAGGGCGTCGCGTTCGGCGCGCAGCCCGTCGCGCTCGAGGCGCAAGGCCGCGCCCTCGGCGCGCGCGCGCGAACCCTCGCGGCGCAGGGCGAGGACATGTCCGGTCATGGCCAGCACGCCGGACAGCGCGCCCGCGCACAGCGCCGCGACCAGTGCGAAGGCCAGCGACGTTTCGACCTCTCGACCCAGGAAGAACTTCAGCGTGACCGGGTCACTGTTCTTGACCGCCAATGCGAACACCAGCGCGAACAGAACCAGCTTGAGCGCCAGCGAAACATAGCCGAACACGCGCCCGAACATGGAACGGGCGCTGCTCGACGCCGCGCCGGAACCGGAGCCGGCATCCGCTGCGGGACTGCTAGCCACGATCGGCCCGACGCAGGTCGCCGGCGCTCACGCGCCGGAGACGTCGACACGTTCGCGCAATTCCTTGCCCGCCTTGAAGTGCGGCACGTGCTTTGCAGGCACGTGCACCTTCTCGCCGGACTTGGGGTTGCGTCCGACCCGGGGCGGCCGGTAGTTCAGGGCGAAACTGCCGAACCCGCGGATCTCGATGCGGTGCCCGTCGGCAAGGCTCTGCGCCATTGCGTCGAGGATCATCTTGACCGCGAGTTCGGCGTCCTTCGCGACCAGTTGCGTATGACGCGCCGCAAGGTTGGCGATCAGCTGCGACTTGGTCATGGCGGACGATTACTCCGACTTGTTGTCGAGTTTGGCCTTGAGCAACGCGCCCAGGTTGGTCAGGCCCGCGTTGGAAGGCTGCTCGCGGGTGACCTGCTGCATCGCCGATGCCTCGTCGGCCATTTCCTTGGCCTTGATCGACAGGTTGATGCCGCGGTTCTTGCGGTCGATGTTGATCACCATCACGGTGATCGCATCGCCTTCCTTCAGGTGCGATCGGATGTCTTCCACCCGGTCGCGCGCCACTTCGGAAGCCCGCAGGTAGCCCTCGACCTCGCCCTCGAGCATGATGACCGCGCCCTTCGGGTCGATCGCCTTCACCGTGCCGGCGACGATGCTGTTCTTGTCGTAGCGCGACACGAAGCTGTTGAACGGATCGCCTTCGAACTGCTTGATGCCCAGCGAGATGCGCTCGCGCTCGACGTCGATCGACAGCACCATGGCCTCGACTTCGTCGCCCTTCTTGTAGTTGCGCACGGCCTCTTCGCCCGGCGCCGACCACGACAGGTCGGACAGGTGCACCAGGCCGTCGATGCCGCCCGGCAGGCCGATGAACACGCCGAAATCGGTGATCGACTTGATCTGGCCGGTGACCTTGTCGCCCTTCTTGAAGGACATCGCGAACTCGTCCCACGGGTTCGCCATGCACTGCTTGATGCCCAGCGAGATGCGGCGGCGGTCTTCGTCGATCTCGAGGATCATGACTTCGACTTCCTCGCCGACCTGCACGACGCGGCCCGGGTTGACGTTCTTGTTCGTCCAGTCCATCTCGGACACGTGCACCAGGCCTTCGATGCCCTGCTCGATCTCGACGAACGCGCCGTAGTCGGTGATGTTGCTGACCTTGCCGAACAGGCGGGTGCCCGACGGGTAGCGGCGCGAGATGCCGACCCACGGGTCTTCGCCCAGCTGCTTCAGGCCCAGGGAGACGCGGTTCTTCTCCTGGTCGAACTTCAGCACCTTTGCCTCGACTTCATCGCCGACCGCCAGCACTTCCGACGGGTGCTTGACCCGGCGCCAGGCCAGGTCGGTGATGTGCAGCAGGCCGTCGATGCCACCGAGGTCGACGAACGCGCCGTAGTCGGTGATGTTCTTGACGA
>JAIENF010000516.1 GCA_019751575.1 Burkholderiales bacterium | reverse complement strand
GTACTCGCGCAGGTCGGCACGGTCGAGTTCGGCATCGAGCAGCTGCGCCGCGCCGCGGATGCCGCCCAGCGGGTTGCGGATCTCGTGCGCGAGGTTGCGTACCAGTTCACGGTTGGCCTGCGTCTGGTCGAGGATGCGCTCCTCGCGCGCAGCCTTGATCTGCTGCGTGATCGGGCGCATCTCGAGCAGGTACCCGTGGTCGACAGGGGCACCGGCTCGCGCGTCGGCCGGCAGGTCGACCGGCATCACCGAGCAGATCAGGTGGTGCACGTCCACGCGGCCGATCGCGCTCAGCTTCACGTCGTAGTCGGAGTAGCCCGCCTTGTTCGTGCGCGCGGAGTCGAGCGCAGCGGCGAGCGCGTCGTCGCGGGTGAACACTTCGTCGAGTGCCTGCTGGAGCATCAGGTTACGTGAAAGCGCAAACAGGTTTTCCGCCGCCGGGTTGGCATAGCGGATGATGAATCGCTCGTCGAGGACCAGTACCGCGGTGACGAGCAGGTCGAGACCTGCGAAGGCCGCGCCGGTCGACAACGCGTCGAGCAAAGGGCGCGGTTCGCTCACGGGACCGCCAACGCGTTTCTGGATTGACGTCCGCATGCGGTCAAGGTCAGCAAGAAGCGCGCCACCGGCCGCGACGGTCGCGGCGCGCCGTGCGCCGCGCCGCAGGACGGACCTACTTCATCACGGCGAGCTGTCGCTGGATCTCGACGATGTTGCGTTCGTGCCTCGATACGGTGCCCTGCCATTCGCGCAGCCGCGGGTCGGCGCGGTCGGTCGTGGTCGCACCGAGCGTGTTGAGCTGGCGCCGGGCATCCTCGAGCAGTCGCTGTTCGCTCGCGAGCTCGCGCTCGACGATCTGCCGTGCCTTCAGGTCGCGGTCGCGCTGCTCGCCGCGTTCGATCCTGGGGAAATTCTCGGGACCGGGATTGCCACGCACCGCGGCAGCGGGCGTATCGCTGCGTGCCCGCGGCGCGCCCTGGGCCGGCGCCCCCGGAGCGGCACCGGGGCTGGCGCGCGGGGCCGGTGGCGCCGCATCGCGATAGAGGAGCGTGCACTCCTTGAACTTGCGCGACGGACTGTCGGTGAAGGTGACCAGCCCTTCGGCATCCGTGCAGCGGTGGATGTCGGCCAGCGCCGCCACGGGCAACACGGCCAGCAGCGCGGCCGGCAACACGGCCATCAAGGTCCACGACGTCGCCGCCCGCCGGTACGTGCCCGGCACGGGGGCGCTGGAATGCCATCTCATCCGGAAATCCCGATCGCGCAGCGGGAGTGCGCAGCCGGGCGGAGTCTAGATGACGCGGTGGGCAACCGCAACGAGCCATCCGCCAACCCCCTGAGTAGAAACGGGGCGAGTCGCCTCGCCCCGCGCATGCTCGAACCGCCTGCCGGACAGGGTCCGGTCAGCAGCTGTAGTACATCTGGAACTCGATCGGGTGCGTGGTCATGCGGAACATGGTGACTTCTTCCATCTTCAGCGCGATGTAGGCATCGATCATGTCGTTGGAGAACACGCCCCCGCGGGTCAGGAACTCGCGGTCCTTGTCGAGGTACTCGAGCGCCTGGTCGAGCGACGAGCACACCGACGGCACGTTCTTCGCCTCTTCCGGCTCGAGGTCGTACAGGTTCTTGTCGATCGGGTCGCCGGGGTGGATCTTGTTCTGCACGCCGTCCAGGCCGGCCATCATCATCGCCGCGAAGGCGAGGTACGGGTTGGCGGTCGGGTCCGGGAAGCGCACTTCGATGCGACGGCCCTTCGGGCTCGACACGTACGGGATGCGGATCGAGGCCGAGCGGTTGCGCGCCGAGTACGCCAGGTGGACCGGCGCCTCGAAGCCGGGGACCAGTCGCTTGTACGAGTTGGTGCCCGGGTTGGTGATCGCGTTCAGCGCGCGTGCATGCTTGATGATGCCGCCGATGTAGTACAGGGCGAAATCGGACAGGCCTGCATAGCCGTTCCCGGCGAACAGGTTGGTGCCGTCCTTCCAGATCGACTGGTGCACGTGCATGCCCGAGCCGTTGTCGCCGACGATCGGCTTCGGCATGAACGTGGCGGTCTTGCCGTAGCCGTGCGCGACGTTGTGCACGGTGTACTTGAGGATCTGGATCCAGTCGGCGCGCTGCACCAGCGGCGCGAACTTGGTGCCGATCTCGCACTGGCCGGGGGCTGCGACTTCATGGTGGTGCACTTCGACTTCGACGCCCTGCTCTTCCAGCGCCAGGCACATCGCCGAGCGGATGTCCTGCAGCGAATCGACCGGGGGCACGGGGAAGTAGCCGCCCTTCACCGCCGGACGGTGGGCGCGGTTGCCGCCTTCGAACTCGTGGCCGCTGGCCCAGGGAGCCTCTTCCGACACCACCTTGCACATGGCACCGGCCATGTCGACATGCCAGGTGACCGAATCGAAGATGAAGAATTCGGGTTCCGGACCGAAGTAGGCGACATCGCCGATCCCGGTCGACTTCAGGTAGGACTCGGCGCGCTTGGCCAGCGAACGCGGATCGCGGTCGTAGCCCTTGCCATCCGACGGCTCGACCACGTCGCAGGTGATGATCATCGTCGCTTCGTCGGTGAACGGGTCCATCCGTGCGGTGCTGACATCGGGCATCAGCAGCATGTCGGACGCCTGGATGCCCTTCCAGCCGGCGATCGACGAGCCGTCGAACGCATGGCCGTCATCGAACTTGGCGAGGTCGACCGTGTGCGACGGAACCGAGACGTGCTGTTCCTTGCCGCGGGTGTCGGTGAAGCGGTAGTCCACGAACTTGACTTCGTGGTCCTTGATCATTTTCAGTACGTCGGCGCCAGTGGCCATGGTTCTCCTCGTTTCTTCGTCGTCGCTTGCAGGATGAAATGAGTGTGCCGCTCGAATGCGGGTAGGGCAGGGATGGATGGACAGCGGAGACCTTGGCAGCATGAAGCGTGCCAAATCGGCATCACGCTGAAGTCATTTCAAAACAGTGCGTTAACACCCTGCACCCGTCCTCGGGAGGGGCAGCCGCATCCTTTCGGTGCACCATTCGGGATTATGCCCGTTGTTGGTGCATCGTTTTGTCCGCCAGCACCGAAATCGGCCGGGGTAGACTGCGATCCAGCGCAGCCGCACGTCCGATGCGCCACCCCTTCCACGGAGGAAACGATGAGCCTTCCCACCATCGATGCCCTGCTCGAACGTGCCCGGCAACGTGCCCGCGCGCTGAACGTCCCGTACGCCGGCGCACTCGATCCGGCGGATGCCTGGTCGCTCCTGCAGCATGACCCGGCGGCACGACTGGTCGATGTACGGTCGCGCGCCGAGTGGGAGTTCGTCGGCCGGGTGCCTGGCGCGATCGAGATCGAATGGAAGAGCTGGCCGGGCATGGTGCCCAACGCAGCCTTCCTCGACACCCTGGCCGGCAAGGCCGACAAGGCTGCGCCGCTGCTTTTCCTGTGCCGCAGCGGCGGTCGATCGCACGACGCCGCGATGGCAGCGACCACGGCCGGCTTCGGGGCCTGCTACAACGTCCTGCAGGGGTTCGAGGGCGACCGGGACGAAGACGCGCACCGCAACACGGTCGGC
>JAIENF010000033.1 GCA_019751575.1 Burkholderiales bacterium | reverse complement strand
GCCGATCGCCCCGGCGCTTCGCACCTGGCTGCAGGAAGCGCTGCCCGCAGTGGTCACCCGCCGGGCCGATCGTGAGCTGTTTGGTGATCTGCTCCCTCCGAGTCCCGACACGCCGGACGCATCTGAGGCCGCCCCCGCCGGGACGCATCCGTGATCCGCGACATCCTGCCGTCGCTACGCAACCTGCTGCTGTACGTCCGCGAGCATCCGGTCCTGGCGCTGCAGACCACGGTCACGGACGGGCTGCCGGCGATCTGCCGCCATATCGGTTACGCGGTGCTCGTCTTCTGTGTGGCGACCGTGGTCGGGGTCGTCCTGCACCTGGCGCTCGTCGTGCATTGGGACGTCCGGGAAGGTGGCCTGGTGTACTGGGCGGCTTTCCTTCCGCTGATGCTGCTCAGCTTCAGCCTGATTGCAAAAAAAGCGCTCGACCCGCTGCTGCGCAGGTTTGGTCCGGGCCAGGCCGACACCCACGGCAGCGCCCGGTTCGCCACGCCGGCGGAGGTGCGTCCGCTGCGCGAGGCCGGCCGCGGTCTGCTGATCGGCACCGACACCCGGACCGGCAGCTGGCTGCGCTACGACGGCCCGGCCCACCTGCTCACCATCGCTCCGACCCGCACCGGCAAGGGCGTGGGCACGATCATCCCGAACCTGCTCACCGCCGGGCGCTCGGTGATCTGCATCGACCCCAAGGGCGAGAACGCCCGCATCACCGGCCGTGCCCGCGCCCGCTTCGGCCCCGTCCACGTGCTCGATCCGTTCGGCATCACCGGACAGCCCGGCACCGCCTTCAATCCGCTGGCCGGCCTCAAGGCCGAGGATGTCGACGTCGCGGAGGAGGCCGCCACCCTGGCCGAGGCCCTGGTCTTCGACCCGCCCGGGGCGGTGGGCGAAGCCCACTGGAACGAAGAGGCCAAGGCTCTCATCACTGGCCTGATCCTGCACATCGTCGCCGACGCCGAGCCGGGCGAGCGACACCTGGGCACCCTGCGCGAGTGGCTGACGCTCGCCCCCGACGATTTCGAGGAGCTGCTCGACCGGATGCAGGCGAGCACCGCCGCCAGCGGCCTGGTCGCCCGGGCCGCCAACCGCCACCGCGGCAAGGCCGACCGCGAAGCCGCCGGCGTGCTCTCGTCCGCCCAGCGCCACACCCACTTCCTCGACAGCCCGCGGATGACGACCGTCCTGGGACGCTCAGGCTTCCGCTTCGCCGATCTCAAGACCCAGACCGCCACCGTCTTCCTGGTCCTGCCCCCCGATCGCCTGGAGACCTACGCCCGCTGGCTGCGCCTGATGGTCACCCAGAGCCTGCTCGAGATGGCCCGAAGCCCTGCCAAGCCGGCCGAGCCGGTGCTCTACCTGCTCGACGAGTTCGCAGCCCTCGGCTACCTGGCGCCGGTCGAGCGCGCGATGGGCCTGATGGCCGGCTACGGCGTCCAGCTCTGGCCGATCCTCCAGGACGTCCACCAGTTGCGCGCGACCTACGCCAAGCGCGCCGGCTCCTTCTTCTCCAACGCGGCCGTGCTCCAGGTGTTCGGCGTGAACGATCACGAAACGGCGCAGCTGGTCTCGAACCTCCTTGGCCAGCAGACGGTGGTGTTCCACACCCTTAGCGAGACCACTGGACCGCTGCTGAGCAAGGTTGATCCAACCACCAGCGAGAGCGAGCAGCGCACGGGACGGCCGCTGATGACGCCCGATGAGGTGCGCAACCTGCAGGCGGACGCCCAGCTGCTGTTCCTCGCGGGCCAGCGACCGGTCTATGCCGGGAAGCTCCGGTACTACAGCGATCGGCGGTTCGAGGGGCTGTTCGATCCGGCGTGAGGCGGCAGAGGTCAAGGGCGGTCGCTGGAGATTAGACGCCTGTGAGGATTCTGGACCGTAAAGAAGCGGCATACGGTGGTATGGGGATGGCAGAGGCGTGTGTCACGACGTCTTTGCGTCGTTCATCTTCAACAACCGCAGCCCGTTACCCACCACCAGCAGGCTGGCGCCCATGTCGGCAAAGATGGCCATCCACATGGAGGCATTTCCGAACACCGCCAACACGAGGAACACCGCCTTGATCCCCAGTGCCAGCGAGATGTTCTGCCACAGGACGGCATGGGTAGCCCGCGACAGCCGGACTGTTTCCGCGATGCGCCGCAGGTCGTCGTTCATGACCACCACGTCGGCGGCCTCCATCGCGGTGTCGGTACCGGCGCCGCCCATCGCCACGCCGATGTCCGCCTGCGCGAGGGCCGGCGCATCGTTGATGCCGTCCCCGGTCATCGCGGTCAGGCCATGCAGCGCCTGCAGTGCCTTGATTGCGTCGAGTTTGTCCTCGGGCAACAGATTCCCGCGGGCATCTTCGATGCCGGCGTCATGCGCGATGGCTGCAGCCGTAGCCTGGTTGTCACCGGTCAGCATCACCGGTGTGATACCCAGGGCCTTCAACATCGCCACCGCTTCGCGGGACGAGGCCTTGATCGTGTCCGCTACCGCGAACAACGCGAGAGGGCCCGCGTCGGAGGCAAGCAGGCTCACGGTGCGGCCGGCCTCCTCGTGTGTGCGCAGCACTGCTTCCAGGGCCGGTGAGCACTGACCACGCTCCTCGATCAGCCGATGATTGCCCAGCACATACACCGCACCCCCGATCGATGCCTGTACCCCCCGACCGGCAAGGGCCTTGAAATCCTTGGCCTCGAGCGTATTTGGCCGCAGGCCTGCCGCTATGGCACGCGATACCGGGTGTTCGGAATGTCCGGCAAGGGCCGAGGCAATCTGTTCAGCCAGACCCGCGTCAGGCGCTGAACCGAGCGCCTCCCAGTTGACCAGCCGTGGCCTGCCCTCGGTGATAGTGCCGGTCTTGTCCAGCGCAATGGCCTTTAGCTTGCGCGCGCTCTCGAGATAGATGCCTCCCTTTATCAGGACGCCCCGGCGTGCGGCGGCCGCAAGGCCGCTGACGATCGTCACCGGGGTCGAGATCACGAGTGCACAGGGACACGCGATAACCAGCAGGACCAACGCCTTGTAGATGGCCTGCAACCACGTCCAGTCGAGCAACGAGGGCCCCAGAAGCGCCACGGCCAGTGCGATGGCGAAAACCGCAGGCGTATAGACGGCGGCAAAGCGATCGACGAACCCCTGCGTGGGGGCGCGCGTCCCCTGCGCCTGCTCCACCGCGTGGATGATGCGCGCGAGTGTCGAATCGGAAGCCAGCGCGGTGACTTCGAACTCGAACGTGCCAGTCTCGTTGATCGTGCCCGCGAATACCGGATCACCCACCGCTTTGTCGACCGGGATGCTCTCGCCGGTCACCGGCGCCTGGTTGATGCTGGACTGCCCCGTCGACAGCACGCCGTCCATCGGGACACGTTCACCCGGGCGCACGCGCACCGTGGCGCCCGGCGTGACGGATGCAATCGCCAGGTGCTTCCAGGAACCGTCCGCCTGCCGAACCGACGCTTCCTCCGGGGCCAAGGCGAGCAGGCCCTTGATCGCATTGCGGGCCCGATCGACGGCCCGTGCCTCGATCGCCTCGGCGATGGCGTAAAGGGCCA
>JAIENF010000755.1 GCA_019751575.1 Burkholderiales bacterium | reverse complement strand
CGAGCGCATTCTGGGCCGGGTCGAGCGACTCGCTGCGGAACTGCAGCAGCGCGCCGAGGCTGCCGCCGGTGAGGCTGCGCCCGTCGATCGGTACCGGCGCGCCGGTGAACACGTAGCCGACATCGAGCTGCCGCGGATCGTCGGCATTGGCCACCGTCGCCAGGCGCAAGGGCGTCTCGCCAACCACCAGCGCCTGGCCGGTGCCGATGGTCACGTTGTAGCCGCCGTCGCTCTGCCGGATCACCTTCGCCGAGACCAGCTTGTTCAGCTCCATCACCAGGTTGTCACGCTGGTCCAGCAGGTCGTTGGGCTGGATGGTGCCGTCGCCGGACAACGCACCGATCTTCCCGTTGAGCATCGCGATCTGGCTTGCGATCGTGTTGATGCTGTCGACCGTGCTGGTGATCTCGATGTTCACGCCCGAACGCAGGTCGGTGAGGCGCTGGTCGAGCGCGTTGAAGCGCGAGATCAGGGCACCGGTCTGCGAGATCAGCGCCTGGCGGGAGGTCGTGGTGCCGGGGCTGGCTGCGACGTCCTGCACCGCGCGGAAGAACTCCTGCATCGCCGGGGACAGCCCGGAGGCCGGATCGGCCACCAGGTTGTTGATCTGGTTCACCTGCATCTGGTACGTGTCGTAGAACGAAACCTGCGTCTGCGCCAGCTGCATCTGCCGGTCGAGGACGTCGCTGTAGGCACGCCTGACGTTGTCCACCGAGACGCCGCGCCCGAAGAAGCCGCCGCCGGAAAGCTGCGGGACCTGCGGGGACGAGTCGACCCGCTGCCGGTGGAAGCCGGCGGTCGCTGCATTGCTGATGTTGTGGCCGGTGGTGACCAGCCCGGCCTGTGCCGCATTGAGCGCGGTCAGGCCTATGTTCATCACGCTACCGGCCATTTCGATCTCCCTGCCGGATTATCGGCATCGGCGGTGCATTCTTGACCTCGATGCCGGCCCCGCCAGCACCGCCCCCGCTCGCCCCGGCCGGGGTGGCGGCCAGTTCAGCAGCCTTCGTCATCGACCGCGCACGGTCGATCTGGGCCATCACCATGTCGGCCATGCCGATGCCGCGGCCGTTCGCGATGCGGTTGGCCAGCTGCTCGTCGAGCAGGCCGGTGTACATCCGGGATTCGTTGCTGTCGAAGATCCCTTCGCCGTCGCCCTTCTGCGCATCGCGCATGCTCTTCAGCAACTGGTTCAGGAACAGCGACTCGAACTGCCTGGCCGCCGCCTCGATCGCCTTCGGATCGTCGGCACGCGCCCTCGAGCGCAGCGTGCCCAGCGCATTCGGGTCGAGCGACGAACTGCTGGGGACGAACTTCGCGTCCATCAGATGATCTCCAGTTCCGCCTGCAGTGCGCCGGCCGCGCGCATCGCCTGCAGGATCGACAGCAGGTCCTGCGGGCTGGCGCCGACCGCATTCAATGCCCGCACCACCTCGGCGAGCGACGGGCTGGCCGGGATCTGGACCAGTTGCCCCCGGTCGGACTTCACTTCGATGTTCGCGGTCTCGGTGACCACCGTCTGGCCACCGGACAGGGCGCCCGGCTGGCTGACGCCCGGCGTGCTGCTGATCGTCACCGACAGGCTGCCGTGCGCGACGGCGCAGGGCAGCACCGTCACCAGCTGGTTCATCACCACCGACCCGGTACGCGCGTTGATGATCACCCTGGGCGACGCTTCCGCCCGCGCCACGGGCAGGTTCTCCATCGACGCGAGGAAGCCGACGCGCTGGTGCGGATCGACAGGCGCCTGCACCCGGACATGGCGCGCGTCGAGGGCCTGGGCGGTGCCGTTGCCGAACTGGGTGTTGATCGCCGCAGCCATCCGGTTCGCGGTGGTGAAGTCCGCGTCGCGCAGCTCCAGGTTGACGAACTCGCCCTGCCCGACCGGGGTGGACGGCGTGCGCTCGACCGTGGCCCCGTTCGGGATGCGGCCGGAATTCAGCTGGTTGATCTGCACGCTGGAACCACCGGCGGCCGCGCCGGCACCGCCGAGCAGGATGTTGCCCTGGGCCACCGCGTAGATCTGGCCGTCCGCGCCGCGCAGCGGCGTCATCAGCAGCGTGCCCCCGCGCAGGTTGCGGGCATTGCCCATCGAGGAGACCGTGATGTCGAGCGACTGTCCCGGGCGCGCGAAGGCGGGCAGCGACGTCGTCACCATCACCGCGGCGACGTTGCGCAGCTGGAGGTTGGTGCCAGGCGGCAACTGCACGCCGAGCTGGCCGAGCATGCTGACGATGCTCTGCACGGTGAACGGTGTCTGCGTGGTCTGGTCGCCACTGCCGTCCAGGCCGACCACGATGCCGTAGCCGACCAGCTGGTTCGGGCGCGCGCCCTGCAGCGTGGCGAGGTCCTTGATCCGGTTCTGGCTCCAGGCGGCGCCGGTCGCCGTGCCGAGCAGCACGAAGGCGAGCGCCAGCGACAGCAGCAGGCCCGTGCGCGGAGGGATGGGACGGATGGACATGGACTGGGCCCCGGTCAGAACGGCAGGAAGGTGAGGAACAGGCGTCCCAGCCAGGCCATGCGCTGCGCCTCGCTGATGTAGCCCGAGCCGCGGAACTCGATGCGCGCATCGGCGACCCGCGTCGACGACACGGTATTGGCCGCGGTCACGTTGTTCGGGTTGACCACGCCGGAGAAGCGGATGTACTCGGTGTTGGTCCCGATGGACACCTGCTTCTCGCCGGACACCAGCAGGTTGCCGTTCGGGAACACCTCGATCACGGTGACCGCCACGCTGCCGGTCAGGATATTGTTGGTCGACGCGCCGCCGCTGCCCGCATGCGAATTGCTCGAAGACGCGTTCACTCTCAGGCCCTGGAAGGTCTTGCCGATGATGCCGGCGATGGTCGGCACGCTCGCGTTCGTCTCGCCTTCGCGACTGGCACTGCTCGAGGTCGTGTTGCTCGCCTGCAGGCGCTCTTCGATGGTGATCATGATGGTGTCGCCGACGAAGCGCGCGCGGCGGTCGTTGAACAGCAGCAGGCGCGCGGTGCCATCCTGGAAGATCGCGCCATCGGCCGGGGCCGCCTGCGCCTGCTGTGCAGGACGCACGCTCATCGGCTGGTGCACGTTGGTCGGCGGCACGGTGCTGCAACCGGCGGCAAGCGCCAGCAGCAGGAGCAGCGGGGAACGCATCAGGGCGTGGCGGAATGTACTCATGTTCGACTCGCTCGGTAGAGAGGTTCGGGCCGGTCCAGGATCAGAGCTGGGTCAGCTTCTGCAGCATCTGGTCGGAGGACTGGATCGATCGGGAGTTGATCTCGAACGCACGCTGCGCGGTGATCAGGTTGACCAGCTCTTCGGTCACGTTCACGTTCGAGGTCTCGACGAATCCCTGGTTGAGCGCACCCAGGCCGTTGGTGCCCGGCACGTTGGTCTGCGCGGTGCCCGAGGCGGCCGTCTCCAGGAAGAGGTTCTCTCCACGCGCCTGCAGGCCGGCCGGGTTGATGAAGTTCGCAAGCTGGATCTGGCCGACCTGCGTCGGCGCGGCGGCGCCAGCGGCGAGCACGCT
>JAIENF010000391.1 GCA_019751575.1 Burkholderiales bacterium | reverse complement strand
GGTCGCGCTCGAATCCTCCCGCCGGTCCTCCCACCGGTCGTCCCACCGAAGCAGGAGCTTCACCATGCTTGCCAACCTCCGATTCGCCTGGAAACTCGCCATCGGCTATGCCGCGCTGCTGGTGCTGATGCTCTTCCTCGTGTTCATCGGCCTCAGCCAGCTCACGGCCGCTGGCAGCGCGATCGACCTGATCGTGCACGACCGGGTCGTGAAGCTTCGCGATGCGTACGAGCTTCGCGAACAGTACAACCAGCGCGCGATCATCCTTCGCGACGCCACGATGGCCACGGGCGAGGAGGCGGTGCGCACGGCGGTCGACGCCTTCCTGGCCAGCCGCGTCCAGACGCTCGAGCTGTACCGCAAGCTGGACGAGACGGTGGCCTCCGAGGCGGGCAAGGCCTCGATCGCGCGCCTCAAGGCGCTGCAGGCGACGCTCGCGCCGATCAACGACGAGATCGTCCGGCTGCTGCGCACGAACCGCCGCGCCGAGGCGCAGGAACTCATCGGTGGCAAGGCCAGGCCGATGCTCGCCGCGGTCGCCGAGGAGGTGGGTCGATTCGTCGAGGCGCAGGCGGCGCTGATGGAGCAGGCAACCGTGAAGGCGAAGGCCGACCACGGCGCCGCCCGCAACCTGATGATCGGCGCAGCGCTGGGCGCGATCCTGCTGTCCATCCTGCTGGGTACCCTGATCGCGCGCAGCGTCAACCGCCCCCTGTCCAAGGCGGTGTCGATGGCGCAGGCACTGGCAAACGGCGAGCTGGGCGAGCCGGCGAAGGTCCACACCACCGAGGAGACGGGCCAGCTGCTGAACGCGATGAACGCGATGCAGCACCAGCTGCGCGCGTTCGTCGACGCCCAGGCCGAGATGGCGCGCCAGCACGAGGCCGGCATGATCGACCACCGGATGCCGGCCGAGGTGTTCCCGGGCACCTACGGGGAGATGGCCGACTCCCTGAACGCACTGGTCGCCAGCCACATCGCGGTGAAGATGCGCGTCGTCGAGGTGGTGGGCCGCTACGCGATCGGCGACCTGTCGCCCGACATGGACCGGCTGCCCGGCCAGAAGGCGAAGATCACCAAGGCGATCGACGAGGTGAAGGCGAGCCTGCAGGCGATCAACGCCGACCTGTCCACGCTCGTCTCCGCGGCGGCCGAGGGCGACTTCAGCAAGCGCGGCGATGCCTCGCGCTACCAGTACAGCTTCCGGACGATGGTCGAGTCGCTCAACACGCTGATGGAGACGGCCGACACCGGCCTGGCCGACGTGTCCCGTGTGCTCGGCGCGCTGGCGAAGGGCGACCTCGACCAGCGGATCACCGCGCAGTACCGGGGCACCTTCGACCGCCTGAAGGACGATTCGAACGCGACCGTGGACCGGCTGCGCGGCATCATCGGGGACGTGCGCTCGGCGGCCGACTCCCTCTCCTCGGCCTCCTCGCAGATCAGCTCCACGGCGCAGTCGATCAGCCAGGCGGCCACCGAGCAGGCGGCCAGCGTGGAGCAGACGAGTTCGGCGATGGAGCAGATGTCCGCGTCGATCGCCCAGAACGCGGAGAACGCCAAGGTCACCGACACCATCGCCTCGACCGCGTCGGCCGAGGCGACCGAAGGCGGCGAGGCGGTCGGCCGAACGGTGGAGGCGATGAAGAGCATCGCCAGCCGCATCGGCATCATCGACGACATCGCCTACCAGACCAACCTGCTGGCGCTCAATGCGGCGATCGAGGCCGCCCGCGCGGGCGAGCACGGCAAGGGCTTCGCGGTGGTGGCCGCCGAGGTGCGCAAGCTTGCCGAGCGCAGCCAGGTCGCGGCGCAGGAGATCGGCGAACTGGCCAGCGGCAGCGTCGCGCTCGCCGAGCGCGCCGGCACCCTCCTGTCCACGATGGTGCCCTCGATCCGGCGCACCTCCGACCTCGTGCAGGAGATCACCGCGGCATCGAAGGAGCAGACCGGCGGCGTGGTCCAGATCAACAGCGCCCTGGGCCAGCTCTCGCAGGTGACGCAGCAGAACGCCTCGGGCTCCGAGGAACTCGCCGCAACCGCCGAGGAGATGTCCGCCCAGGCGTCCAGCCTGCAGGAGCTGATGGGCTTCTTCCGGATGTCCTCCAACAGCGCACGCGCGGCCTGACCCGCGCCTGCCCCGGCACCGAACCGATCCCGGAGAATCGACATGAACGCCAGCGCATCCCCGCAGACTTCCTCGGCCCGCCAGCCGCAACCGCCGGTGCTCGAACAGGGCGACCTCGACCCCGCCCGTTCACCGGCGGGCGAACCCACGCAGTTCCTGACCTTCGCCCTCAACGCGGAGATGTTCGCGGTGGCGATCGACCGGATCAAGGAGATCATCGAGTTCGGCCAGCCGACCGAGGTGCCGATGATGCCGAGCTTCATCCGCGGCGTGATCAACCTGCGCGGCGCGGTGGTGCCGGTGATCGACCTGAACGCCCGGTTCGGCCGGGAGGCCTCGGCGGTGTCCCGCAGAAGCTGCATCGTGATCGTCGAAGTGCCGGCCGACGAGGGCGTGCAGGACATCGGCATCATGGTCGACGCGGTGTCCGCGGTGCTCGAGATCCCGGCTTCCGACATCGAACCGGCCCCCTCGTTCGGTTCGCGCATCCGCGCCGAATTCCTGCAGGGGATGGGCAAGGTCGAAGGCAGGTTCGTGATCATCCTGAACCTGGCGCAGGTGCTGTCGGTCGATGAACTCGCCCACCTCGGCGAAGCCCTCGGCGCCGCCGCCTGACCCCGATGCCACCGCGCAGGAAGACGGCCATCGCCACGACCGGTTGCGCGCTGCGCATCCCCGAGCCGGCCGGCACGCTCTGGCCGGTCGAGGTCGGTGGCGGCTGCCCAAGGGCGATGACGCTCGAGACCCTGCGCCAGGTTGCGAGCCCGGGCGGCGAAGTACCGCTGATGCCCGGCGAACTGTTCTTCGGTGGGGCGCCGGCACGCCTCACCACGCTGCTCGGTGCATGCGTGTCGGTCACTGCCTGGCACCCGGTGGCACGCGCCGGCGGGCTGTGCCATTTCCTGTACCCACGGCAGGCCGCCGCGACGGCGCGTCCGGACGGACGCTATGGCGACCAGGCCCTCGCCTTGCTGGTCGCTTCGATCAGGACCGCCGGACTGGACCTCGCCGGCTTCCAGTTCAAGCTGTTCGGCGGTGGCGGCGTGCTCGGCGCGACCGATGGCCCGCCAGCGCTGGACATCGGCGGCCGCAACCTCCAGTGCGCCCGGGACTGGGCCCTGTCGAACGGGGTGCGGTTCGCCGCCGAACAGGTGGGCGGCGACGATTACCGCCGCCTGTCGTTCGACCTCGACACCGGCGTTGCATCGGTCTGTCGCTCACCGAGCGTCTCCCTCGCGTGGGCCGGTGCGACCGGAAAGGAAAGCCTGTGAACGGCACCGCACGGAAGGTCCGCGTCCTGATCGTCGATGATTCCGCAGTGGTGCGGGAAGTGATGACGCGGGCGCTGTCGCAGGACCCGCAGATCGAGGTGATCGGCGC
>JAIENF010000686.1 GCA_019751575.1 Burkholderiales bacterium | reverse complement strand
CGACATAGTGGCCGCTGCGGTTGCGCAGCAGCGTGACCTCGCCGCCCGCGACCGGCATCGACGCGGACGGATTCGGATTGACCTGCGCCGCATCCCACTGGTGGAACCACGCATAGGCGCCACCGAACACCGCGAGCCACGCCGCGAACATCAGCCACAGCCCGCTGCTCCGTGCGGTGACGGTTCGCGCAGACGGCGGCTCGCCGGAGGGCTGGCTGATCGACATGCGCCGGTCAGACCCTGAGGAAGTGTTCGCGATAGTGGCGAAGCTCGCCGATCGATTCATGAATGTCGGCGAGCGCTTCGTGCTTCCCCTGCTTGGACAGGCCGGCGAGCACCTCCGGCTTCCAGCGGCGCGCGAGTTCCTTCAGCGTGCTGACATCGAGGTTACGGTAGTGGAAGTACGCTTCCAGCCCGGGCAGCCAGCGCGCCATGAACCGGCGGTCCTGGCAGATCGAGTTGCCGCACATCGGCGACGTCTTCGGCGGCACGTGCAAGGCCAGGAAATCGAGCATCTGGCGCGCCGCGCCCGCCTCGTCCAGCGCGGAGGCGCGTACCTTCTCGGTCAGGCCGGAGCGCCCGTGCGTCGCAGTGTTCCAGGCATCCATGCCGGCGAGCACCGCATCGGACTGGTGCACGACCAGCACCGGCGCCTCGGCCACGACCTCGAGGCGGGCATCGGTCACGACGAAGGCGATCTCGATCACCCGGTCGCGGTCCGGGTCGAGCCCGGTCATTTCCATGTCCACCCAGACGAGGTGTTCGGCGTTCTGTGCCATGCGTGTCGATCCTTCCAGTGCGTCATCCAGCATGAATCAAGCCAGTTCCGGACGATTGTGTCACAGTCGCACCCGGGCTTTCCCGGTACATTTCCCTGTATGCATCCATTCGCATTGCTGTTCCTCGCCGCCCTGCTGGCCGCCACCGCGGTCAAGGTCTGGCTTTCGCTGCGCCACATGCAGCATGTGCGCGCCCACCGCGACCAGGTGCCTGACGCGTTCGCGGCCGACATCCCGGCGGCCAGCCATCGCACGGCCGCCGACTACACCGTCGCCAAGGGACGCGTAGACCTCGCCGAGATCCCGGTGGATGCGGCGCTGGTGCTGCTGCTCACCTTCGGCGGCGGCCTGGGCTGGATCGACGCCGCGCTGCGCCCTCTGCTCGGCGACGGCCTGCTGCACGGCGTCGGCCTGATCGGCGCCGTGGTGGTCCTGACCAGCGCGATCTCGCTGCCGGCCAGCATCTACCGCACCTTCGTGGTCGAGCAGCGATTCGGGTTCAACAAGATGACCCCGGCGATGTTCGCCGGCGACCTGCTGCGCAGCACGCTGCTCGGCACCGCGCTCGGGCTGCCGCTGCTCGCCGCCGTGCTCTGGCTGATGGGCGCGATGGGCGAGCTCTGGTGGCTCTACGTCTGGGCCGTGTGGGTGGGCTTCAACCTGCTGGTGCTGGCGGTTTACCCGACGTTCATCGCGCCGCTGTTCAACAAGTTCTCGCCGCTGCAGGACGAGGCGCTGGAGGCGCGGGTCCGCACGCTGCTCGAGCGCTGCGGCTTCCAGGCGCAGGGCCTGTTCGTGATGGACGGCAGCAAGCGCAGCAGCCACGGCAACGCGTACTTCACCGGCCTGGGCCGCAGCAAGCGCATCGTGTTCTTCGACACGCTGCTGGCCCGCCTCACGCCGGAGGAGATCGAGGCCGTCCTCGCGCACGAACTCGGCCACTTCAAGCTGAGGCACGTGGCCAAGCGCATCGCATGGACCTTCGCGGCGAGCCTGGTGTTCCTCGCGCTGCTCGCCTGGCTCGCGGCCGAGCCCTGGTTCTACGCCGCGCTCGGCGTCGATCGGCCGTCCACCGCGATGGCGCTGCTGCTGTTCTTCACCGTGCTGCCGTCATTCACCTTCCTGCTCAGCCCGCTGTTCGCGTGGTACTCGCGCAGGCACGAGTTCGAGGCAGACCACTACGCGGCCCGCCATGCGCGCGCGTCCGACCTGGTGCATGCGCTGGTCAAGCTGTACAAGGACAATGCCTCGACGCTGACGCCCGACCCGGTGCACTCGATGTTCTACGATTCGCATCCGCCTGCCGCCATCCGCATCGCGCGGCTGCAGTCGGCAGCGGGTTGACGCGGCACGATGGCCCTGCCTGCCCAGCCGACGGCAACCTGCGCAGCCCCCCCGCTCGTGGCCAGGCGCTGCCGCCCGCTCGGGCCTGGCGCAGCGCTGGACGCCGCGTCGGCCGCGCTCCTGCTGCAGCAGGTTCCCGCGTGGCATGTCGAAGGCGGCTTCCTCACCCGCGTGTTCTCGTTCACCGACCACTGGGAGACCCTGGCCTTCGTCAACGCAACGGCCTGGGTCACGCACCGCGAAGACCACCATCCCGAACTGGCCATCGGCTTCGACCGATGCCAGGTACGATTCACCACCCATTCGGCCGGTGGCCTGTCCGAGAACGACTTCATCTGTGCCGCGAAGTTCGATGCGTTGCTCGCGCTGTGCTGAACGCAGCCGCGCCGTCGTGCCTGACGTCGCACCGGGGCAACGCGGTTGACTGACCGGCGCCTGCCGAAGCGGCGCGATGCACGCGTGCGCACCGAGCCGCCCGCGGTGCCGGTGCAGCAGGGACGCGTCGTCGCCGCGTTCGGCCGCAAGGTCGAGGTGCGCGTCGAAGCCACCGGCGAACGGGTCAAGTGCGCGGCGCATGGACGGCGGATGGAAGCGGTGTGCGGCGACCGGGTCGCGATCAGCCGCGCGGCCGAGGGGCATGATGCGTCCCAGGGGATGATCGAGTCGATCGGCGAGCGGTCGAGCGTGCTGTTCCGGCGCGACGCGATGCGCGAAAAGGTGATTGCCGCCAACGTCACGCTGGTCGCCTATGTCGTCGCCGGCGAGCCACCGTTCTCGGACGAACTGCTGTCGCGCTGCCTGATCGCCGCGAACGCGGCAGGCATCGACGCGCTGATCGTGCTCAACAAGACCGACCTGCCAGCCTCCAGCGCGCAGGCACGCCGCCAGCTCGCGCCGTTCGCTGCGCTCGGCTATCCGGTGCTGGAGGTCGCGGCGAAGCAGGACGTCGAGGCCCTGCGGGCGAAGCTCTCCGGCCATGAATCCCTGCTGATCGGGCAGTCCGGCATGGGCAAGTCGACGCTGGTCAATGCGCTGGTGCCAGACGCCGGCGCGCGCACCGGCGAGATATCCAGCGCGCTGGACGCCGGCCGCCATACGACCACCGCCAGCCGTCTCTATGCGCTGCAACCGTCGGGCACGGTCATCGATTCGCCAGGCCTGCAGGCGTTCGGGCTCGCGCATGTGCCGACCGACCGGCTGGCAGCGGCCTTTCCCGAATTCGCCCCCTTGATCGCGTCATGCCGCTTCGCCAACTGTCGGCACCAGACGGAACCCGGCTGCGCGGTGCGGGCCGCCTGCGAGCGCGGCGCGATCGATCCCCGCCGGATGCGCATCTTCGACACCCTGCTCGAGGAAGGCGAATACACCGCGCGTC
>JAIENF010000670.1 GCA_019751575.1 Burkholderiales bacterium | reverse complement strand
AGCTTCACCGAGAACATGGCGACCGGGCGGCTGCCGCCACGCCAGGGCAACCAGAACAGCCTGCTCGCCCCGGCCGGCGCGTTCGAGGTCGCGGGCGGCCGCTTCATCACGATCGCGGTGCTGCGCGACTCGCACTGGCGGAAGTTCTGCGCGGCGCTGGCGCTCGATGGGCTGGCCGACGACGAGCGCTTCGCGACCAATGCCGCGCGCGTGAAGAACCGCGACGCACTCGACCGGATCATCGTGCCGCAGCTGCGCGCCGGCACTTCCGGATACTGGCTCGAGCGGCTGCGCGCGGCCGACATCCTGTGCGGGCCGATCAACACCGTGGCGGACGTGCTCGCCGACCCGGCGCTCGCGGCCTGCCTGCCGCTGATCGCCACCGGCCTGCCGGACGGCCTGCGCACGATCGGTGCGCCGCTGACCTGCGACGGTGCGTTCTTCGAGGCCACCCGGCCGCCACCGGCCAAGGGCCAGCATACGGTCGAAGTGCTGGCGGAAGCGGGCTACACCGCCGCGGAGATCGAGGCGCTGCTGCGCGAAGGCAGTGCATTCGGCGAGGCGTGCTGAGCCCGCGTCACGCGGCCGGCCCCGGACCCGCATGACACGTGCGAGGACGCTGCTGCTGACGGCACTGGCCATGCTCGCCTTCGCGGGCAATTCCCTGCTGTGCAGGATGGCACTGGCCACCACGACGATCGATCCGGCCAGCTTCACCGCGATCCGCATCGTCGCCGGCGCACTGGCGCTCGCCATGATCGTCCGGCTGCGCCATGCCGGCACGCCGCTGGGCGACTGGCCGTCGGGCATCGCGCTGTTCGTCTATGCGGCCGCCTTCTCGTTCGCGTACGTGACGCTTCCGGCAGCCGCCGGCGCACTGCTGCTGTTCGGCAGCGTCCAGGCGACGATGATCGGGCATGGCCTCGCATCCGGAGAGCGTCCGGGGGTGCGACAGCTGGTAGGCCTGGCCGTCGCCTTCGCCGGGCTCGTCGGATTGCTGCTGCCCGGGCTTTCGGCACCGCCGCTGCAGGGCTCGCTGTTGATGATCGCGGCCGGCGCGGCCTGGGGCATCTATTCGCTGCGCGGGCGCAGCGGTGGCGATGCCACCCGCGAGACCGCGGGCAACTTCCTGCGCGCATCGGTGCTCGCCGGCGGACTCGGACTGCTGATGCTGCCGGAGGCCTCGGTCGACCGCGCCGGCGTCCTGTATGCGGTGGCGTCCGGCGCGCTGGCCTCCGGCGTCGGTTACGCGGTGTGGTACACCGCGCTGCGCGGCCTTGCAGCGACCTCGGCCGCATCGGTGCAGCTGAGCGTCCCGGTGATCGCCGCCGTCGGTGGCATCCTGCTGCTGGGCGAAGCACTGACCCTGCGGCTGGTGCTCTGTTCGACGGCCGTCCTCGGCGGCATCGGGCTGGTCATTGCCGCCGGCCAGCGCAGGGCAAGGGACGCGAGGCGCGGGCGGCCAGGCTGAATCGGCAACGCGCACCGGGTGCAGCGGCCCGGCTCAGGGTGGCTGAAGCTGCCCACCGACGAATTCGAGATCCTGCACCTGCAGGCGCGCCCGTGCGCCGGCCGCTTGCGTTCAGCCCCGGACCGGCCCCACGAACCGGCTGAGGATCCCCCCGTGGCGCTGCGGCCATGCCTGCAGGCTGCTGTCGTCGCCCGTCACCACGCTGCGCAGGAACGCCGTCGTCAATTCCTGGGTCGCGGACTTCACCTGGGCATTGAGCTGCGCGCCACCGGGCGCGGTGCGGTCGGTGAACATGCTGTGCACGCCGCCGGTGAACACCGCGAGCGTCTTGCGCGCATGGCCGACCCCGTTGAAGACCGCGACGCGATCCGATGCATCGCTGTAGTAGCCCGGGATGCGGATCACGTCGTCGGTCCCGGTGATATGCAGGCTGGGTACGCCGACCGCGGCGAGTATCCGCTCCGGCGATGACTCGCCGTGGAACGGCGGCGCGGAAATGACGATGGCTGCCCGCAGGCGGGGTTCGCGCAGGTCGACCGGCGATCCCTGCCGCTCGACCCGGGCGCCGGCCGCCAGCAGCGTGGTGTTGGCACCGTAGGAATGCCCGGCCGCGATGATCCTGTCACCGTCGATCTGCCTGCCGATATCCCCACCGAGCAGCTGGTCGAGCGCGAATCGAAGGTCCCGCACCCGGGCGATCGCCTCGGCTTCCTGCGCCGCCTGGTGCATGCGCATCAGCAGGGCCAGCCGGCCGTCCGCGCTCCAGAGACTGCTGTCGCTGCCGGCATGCTGCACATGCAGGCTGGCGAAGCCTTCGCTGGCCCAATGGCTGCCGAGATAGCGATAGCCGAACCTCGACCCGCCCAGCCCGTGCGAGAACACGACCAGCGGCACCGGGCGGTCCGGCGAGGTCCACGACGGGAGAAACAGACGGACCGGTACCTGCCGGGCCCGCCGGGTATCGATCCAGTCCCGGTCGATCACGCTGAACGCGGACGGCTGCGCATGGGCCGGCCGCGCCAGCGCACCGAGCGCGAGCAGTCCGAGCGCGGTTGCGGAGGCGGTGAGGAAGGTGCGGCGGTTCGTCGTCAAGGGTTCGGAAATCGACGGGATCGGGAGGTCACCTTAGCGGGGAGCCGGCTTCGAAGCCAGCCCGGCGAGAACGTCGACGGTCGTCCGAAGGACGCCCGCTTCCCCCTGATCGGCCCCGAATTCGTTACCCTACGCCCTCGGAAAATCAGGGGGATGCCCGGATATGGTCGATGTTCTCGTGATCGGTGGCGGCAATGCCGCGCTGTGCGCAGCCTTGATGGCGCGCGAGGCCGGGGCCAGCGTGCTCCTGCTCGAGGCCTCGCCGAAGGAATGGCGCGGCGGCAACTCGATCCACACCCGGAACCTGCGCTGCATGCATGACGAGCCGCAGGACGTGCTGACCGAGGCCTACCCGGAAGAGGAATACTGGCAGGACCTGCTGAAGGTCACCGGCGGCATCACCGACGAGAAGCTCGCCCGGCTGGCGATCCGCCACTCGTCGACCTGCCGGCCGTGGATGATCAAGCACGGCGTGCGCTTCCAGAACTCGCTCTCCGGCACCCTGCACCTGTCGCGCACCAACGCGTTCTTCCTCGGCGGCGGCAAGGCGCTGGTGAATGCCTACTTCCGAAGTGCGGCGAACCTGGGCGTCGAGATCCGCTACGACACCCCGGTCGACCGGCTGGAACTGGTCAATGGCGAGTTCCGCGCCGCCTGGGTCGGAGACGAGCGCATCGAGGCGAAGGCCTGCGTGATATCCAATGGCGGCTTCGAATCGAACCGCGAATGGCTGCGCGAGGCCTGGGGACAGCACGAGGGCGAGTGGGTCGCGGACAACTTCATCATCCGCGGCACCCGCTTCAACACCGGCGTGCTGCTCAAGCAGATGCTCGAGGCCGGCGCGGACAAGATCGGCGACCCGGCGCAGTGCCATGCGGTGGCGATCGATGCGCGCGCGCCGCTGTACGACGGCGGCATCTGCACCCGGGTCGACT
>JAIENF010000270.1 GCA_019751575.1 Burkholderiales bacterium | reverse complement strand
TCGATGCCGGTAACGCGCCGCTTCGATACCCCCACCGGCAGGTCGCGATCGCCCTCGAACAGCATGCCGACCGACTGATAGCCCTTGCCCGGCAACTGGGCTGCACACAGTTCCGGCATGGCCTTCCAGACGAGATACGGGAAGCCGGATTCGCGTTCGCCGCCGGTGGACCCGTACTTGTAGTGCTCCACGATGTCCGCGTAGACCACCGGCCGGTCGGTGAGGAACCGGTTCGCGAGGTACAGCCCGGCCACGACGATGACGAGCACCACCACCGTGACGATGCGGCTGCACCAGCCCGCCAGCAACCGCTGCCACCAGAACGCGTGTTTCGCTTCGTCCATGCGTGCCGCCCTCCCGGTCGGCCTCATCTCGTGACTACCGGCGCTGCTTGCCGCGCCTTGAATTCCGCCGCGACTCGCGGCGGGTGCCTATCGTGGATCCGTTACACGCCGCGGCCGGCGAGACATGGCTGCAGCTTCTCGTAGTTGCCGCCCGCAGCACGCACGTCGACTCCGAGCGACTTGATCGCCGCCCTGAGACGCGCGAGATCATCGCCCTCGCGCCATTGCATTTCGGTGCGACCCAGCATCGGCAACGCGTGCACCGGCGGCATGGGCGTCTTGGCGCGCTCCATCGCGTCCATCCGCCACATGTCCAGGCGAAACGCGATGCGCGGCGCGCACTGTCGCACCCGCGCTTCGATCTCGTGCGCATCCCCGTGCAGCCAGTTGGGGGGAAACGCGTCGGCACTGCGGTGACAGGCGCCGCAGAAGCGCAGGAAATCCTGGATGCCCGCGCTGACGCCGGCGACGGGCTGGGTCGGTGCAGGCGCGCCGGCATCTTCGAGCATGATCGCCGGCATGGCACGTGCATCGAGACAGCACCAGTCGAGCTTGCCCAGCCCCAAGGCCTCGAAAAATGCCGGCATGATCCGCGCGCGCTGGAACGGCAACAGCGCCAGGGCGTCCGTCTTGCCGTTCGTCGTGCTCTGTGCCAGTCGGTCCACGGCCGCATCCAGCAGCGCGACGTCGTCGCGCACGACCACTGCGGCAGCGCCGCGCCCGTCATCGGTCCCGGACCAGCGCACAGCGATCGATTCGATGCGCTCGCCGCGAGCCGTCCGCCCTTCGAAGGCACCGCGCCGAACGCGGAAGTTGGCCTGCCACGCGCGCGCCGTGCCGCCCGCCACGGTCAACCCCACGGCATCCGGTTCGCTGCCCAGTCCGAGTCGATCCACGTCGCCGTGGGTCACGCGCTCGCCTCGCAGATACAAGCGGCCGGCAAGGCGCGCTACACCCGGCGACCCGCAACGAAATCCGATCCGGGGCGGCACTGCATCGCGACGGACGCTCACGGTGCATTCGGCCCGGTGGACACTCCGCGGTGCATCCGCGCGGCGCAGATGGGCATCGATGCGTTGCACATCGGTGGCAGCGATGAACTCGGCGATGCCCGCGGCGAGGCGTCGGCCGTGCTCCGCATCGGCCGGCCAGACCTCGAGCGGCGGCCGCGGCACCAGGGGCTCGAAGGGCGCCGCCACGGCATCGGCATCGTCCCGATCGTTCGGTGTCGCCAGCGGAATCCGGTTGGGCACGTCGGGATTCGGCACCTTGAGGCCTGCGGGCCACAGACGGCGACCCTCGATCGCGAGCGTCGGGGCGAGGATCTTCGTGTACGCATCGCTCGTGACATCGACGCCCTGCTGCCCGCCCACCAGGAAACGCAACGCGAGCTGCAACGCCGCAGCACGGCATCGCGCCGCAGCCGCATCGCGCTCTCCGCAACCGCGCTGCCACAGGAGCTGGGTCGCCGAATACAGGTTGGCCCGGTCGGTCGCGGCATCGATGGCATAGGGTGTCTCGACACCGGTGCGCACGATAAGTCTGTGGAACTCGCGCCCGTAGACCGACAACTGCCCCGCCACCTGCGCATTGGCATTGGTTTCATCCCAGAGCGGCCGCGCGAACAGCGGTGCGCCGTTCTGGTGACACGCGACGCACACGGCGCGGCGTGCATAGGTGACGTGCGGCGTGGCTCCCGCCCGGTAGTCCTTCACCACCTGGAACTCGAACCGGGCAGCCGCTTCGTTGTAGCTGATCACCTCCAGCACCGCGGCCTTCTCCTGGTAGCCGATGTACAGGCGGTCCTTGAGCAGCATGCCGGCGTCCGTGCCGGTCCCCGCGCGCGGATGGCCGGTCACGGCTGTCACCACGCGCGGAAACCGGAAGAAGTCCGGCGCTGCGGCGCTGCGCTGCAACGACCGCCCGAGCGGAATCAGCACTGTGCGCATCGAGGCGCCGTCCGGTTCGAGCCGCCGCTCGATGGCTTGCAGGAGCTTGTCGAACGGAAACGGCAACCGGTGGCCGGTGCCGCCGTCGCCCTGGCCCACGAACAGATGATCGAACAACGAGCGCCCCACCGGCGGCGCGTCGGGGCCGGGCTCCTTCGGATCGACGATCCACGTGGCGCGGTCGGAATTGCCCGCCGCCTGCGCCAGCGCGCACAGCGGCACCGCCGCCGCGAGCAGTCCGAAGCCGCCGTGGCGCAACCAGGCTCCGAGCCAGCGCACGGCGATCAGCCGACGCCGCACGGCGGCGTTCATTTCGCAGCGGTGACCACGCGCGACGTGCTGCTCCAGCAATCCTCCGGCGCCTGGCCGGTCTTCAGGAACGCGGGGCCGTCGCGTTCCGCGATCGCCGCGTTGTACAAGGTGAAGTTGAGCAGGAACGCTCGATCGGCATACGCACGGCCCAGGTAGAAGCCGGGGCGCACCATGCGGATCTCGTCGCGCACGCGCAGGCCGCGCCGGCCGGCGAGGAAATCCGGGCGCTCCTTGTAGCCGTCGATCTCGTCGGTGAACGCGTAGTCGATGATGATCGACTCGCGTCGGCTGTCGAGCAGGCTCTGGCCGCAATAGAGCTTGGCCGGAAACAGCAGCCAGGCATCGCGACCGTCGACGACGATCTTCTTGAGCGAGTCCGGATCGTCGATGATCGGTTTCAGGATCGAGAGGTCCTCGATGCGATTGCGCAGGACGCGCTCGTCGCGATAGAACACCTTGCCCTTCCAGAGGGTTTTGCCGATCAGTTCCAGCTTGGCGCCCTTCAGTTCCACGATCAGGCCGCCAAGCCCGCCGACGATTTCGGACAGGCGACGATCACCCGACACGCCCTTCGGGAAGAACAGCGTGCCGTCGAAGGCACCGTCGGGGATCGGTCCGGCCGGCAGGCGCGCGTAGATCTGGTCCACCTCCTCCTGCGTGAGCTTGGCGATGTTCTTGGGCGTGATCTTCTCGAGATCGGCCGGCGTGAGCGGGAAGTCGTGCTCGACCTTCGCGAAGTCCGGCCGCGCGGCGTAACCCTCACCGTAGGGCGCGAACGGCACGCTGGGTGCTCGTTCGCAACCGCCGAGCACCAGGGCAACCATCGGGACGGCGGCGATGCGGAACAGGCGGTTCGTCGTCATGGCGGTCATCCTTCAGAGCGTCGCGAGGAA
>JAIENF010000646.1 GCA_019751575.1 Burkholderiales bacterium | reverse complement strand
GCGCCGACTTCTTCGATGCTCGCGCGATGACGTCGTGCAGCTACTGACGAAACTCGTCCAGGATCGGTCCGGCGCGGCTCTGGCGCTCGGCCTTGCGCGCTTCGGCGGCTCGCACTGGATGTCCGCTTGGATATCGTAGAAGTGGCGACGGGCCTGCTCCCAGCAGGCGGCCTCTTTTTCCTTGTCGCCCTCGTACAGGCTGTTGAAGCTGGCGTAGACATCCGCCTGTAGGCGGCGTTGTGCATGGTCGGGTCCGTCTACTTCATTTTCTGCCGCTGACCGGACCGGCGGGTGTTCGACTAAACTCGCCTTGCCATGCATATCCACGTCCTCGGCGTCTGCGGTACTTTCATGGGTGGGGTTGCCGTCCTCGCCCGCCAGGCCGGCCATCGCGTCACTGGCTGCGATGCGAACGTCTATCCGCCGATGAGCACCCAGCTCGCCGAGCAGGGCATCGAGCTGATCGACGGCTACGAGCCTTCGCAGGTACGGCTGAAGCCCGATGTGTTCGTGATCGGCAACGTGGTGTCGCGCGGCAACCCGCTGATGGAGGAGATCCTCAACCGCGGGCTCCCGTACATGTCCGGGCCGCAGTGGCTGTCCGAGCAGGTGCTGCGCGGGAAATGGGTGCAGGCGATCGCCGGGACCCACGGCAAGACGACCACCACCGCCATGCTGGCGTTCATCCTGGAGCAGGCCGGACTCAACCCCGGGTTCCTGGTGGGCGGCGTCGCCCATGACTTTCCGGTGTCGGCCCGGCTGGCAAACTCTCAGTTTTTCGTGATCGAGGCCGATGAATACGACACCGCCTTTTTCGACAAGCGGTCCAAGTTCGTCCACTACCGGCCCCGCACTGTCGTGCTGAACAACCTCGAATTCGACCACGGCGACATCTTCCCCAACCTGGCTGCGATCGAGCAGCAGTTCCACCACCTCGTGCGCATCGTGCCGGGGGCGGGGCGCATCGTCTGGAATGCGCGGTCGGAGGCGCTCGAGCGGGTCCTGGAGCGCGGCTGCTGGACGCCGAGCGAGGCGTTCAACTCCGCCCTTGGCTGGCACGCGGGCGAGCCGGCGGCCGACGGAGCCGTTGAGATCGGGTTCCGTGACGAGTCTTTCGGACACCTGCGCTGGTCGATGGCCGGGGAGCACAACGTGCAGAATGCGCTGGCGGCGATCGCGGCGGCGCGGCATGCAGGCATCTCGCCAGGCATCAGCCTGTCTGCCCTGGAGAAATTCCAGGGCGTGAAGCGCCGGCTGGAGACGCGGGGCACGGCAGGCGGCGTCACCGTCTACGACGATTTCGCGCACCACCCGACGGCGATCGAGGCGACGCTGAAGGCGTTGCGCGCGCGCATCGGAGGCGCGCGCCTGCTGGCGGTGCTGGAGCCGCGTTCGAACACGATGCGCATGGGCATGCTCAAGGATGCGTTGCCGGCAAGCCTCGGGGAGGCCGACCGCGTGTTCTGCTACACCGCCAACCTTGGCTGGGATGCCGACGGTGCGCTCGCCGCGCTCGGGCCCAGGCTTGCCACTCACGACCACCTGCCGGCGCTGATCGAAGCCATCGTCGCCGAAGCACGCAACGGAGACCATGTGCTGGTGATGAGCAACGGAGGATTCGGCGGCATCCACGAGAAGCTGCTCGGGCGGCTGGAGGACGTGGCCGGGTCCACGCGAGGGTCTGCGGCATGAACGACGCAAAGGATCTTTCGCTGATCCTCGAGTCCCGGTTCCCGCTCGTCACGATCGAGACGACCGAGGAAGCGCGCATGGTCGGGGTGATCGAGAAGAGCGCCAACCTGCTCGGCTGGGCCTCGTTCTCGTGGTCGGTGGTGGACGGGCTGCGCCGCACGACGCGCACCGACCGGATCACCGGTACGAACAACCTTGTCGATGCGCTGCGCCACATCGACAAGACGCCGCAGAACGGCGTCTATACGCTGCTCGATGCGCATCCCTACCTCGAGGATCCGGGCAACGTGCGGCTGATCCGCGAGATCGCGCAGGGGTATGGCCGCTGCGCGCGCACGCTGGTGTTCGTCAGCCCGAAGCTGGAGCTGCCGCCGGAACTGCACCACCTGACTGCGCGCTTCGAGATTGCGCTGCCCGATGCGACCCGCATCCGGCAGATCATCCGCGAAGAGGCGCAGCTCTGGGAGTCGCGCAACCGGGCGAAGCCGAAGGGCGATCCGGAAGCGATCGCGCTGGTCAGCCAGCACCTGACCGGCATTCCGGTCGAGGATGCGCGCCGGCTCATCCGCCAGGGCCTGGAGAACGACGGCTCGCTGAACATGGCTGACGTCGATCGCATCGTCGAGTTCAAGCGCGAGAGCCTCGCTGCCGGCGGCGTGCTCGACGTCGAGCTCGACACCGGCAATTTCGCCAACGTGGGCGGATTGGCGAACATGAAGCGCTGGCTGAACCTGCGCCGCGCGGTGTTCGCCGGCGAGGCGGGTACCGAAGGGTTGCCGCCGCCGAAGGGCATCCTGCTGCTGGGCGTGCAGGGCAGTGGCAAGAGCCTTGCGGCGAAGGCGGTGGCCGGTGCATGGAAGCTGCCGCTGCTGCGGCTGGACTTCGCGTCGCTCTACAACAAGTTCACCGGCGAGACCGAACGCAACCTGCGCGAGGCCCTGAAGGGCGCGGCGCGGATGGCGCCGTGCGTGCTGTGGATCGACGAGATCGAGAAGGGCCTCGCGTCGGACGAATCCGGCGGCGATGGCGGCGTGTCCAAGCGCATCCTCGGCACGCTGCTGACCTGGATGTCCGAGCGCAAGGAGGCGGTGTTCCTGGTCGCGACCGCGAACGACATCTCGCGCCTGCCGCCCGAACTGCTGCGCAAGGGCCGATTCGACGAGATCTTCTTCGTCGACCTGCCCGATGCCGCGACCCGGAGCGACATCTTCAGCATCCACCTGAAGCGGCGCAAGCTCGATCCGACCAGCTTCGACCTGTCTTCGCTGTCGCAGGCGACGGACGGATTCTCCGGCGCCGAGATCGAGCAGGCGATCGTGGCCGCGATGTACGAGGCGCATGCGCACAAGGTGCCGTTGTCGACACAGTACCTCATCGACGAGATCGGCCGCACCCGTCCCCTGTCGGTGGTGATGGCCGAGAAGGTCGAGGACCTGCGCGCCTGGGCGCAGGAACGCTGCGTCCCCGCGAACTGAAAACCCGGGTCAGACACGGTTTTCCAGTCAGGCCGTCAACGGGTCGGAACCCTCCCGGCTCCGGATCTGAAACCCGTGTCTGACCCGGGTTTTAGACCCGGATTTGCGCTTGGGCTATATTCGCTGGGCTGCAAAAAACCCCAGGAGGAGAAGACTGATGATCCGCAAGCTGCGCACCCAGCGCGACGACCAACAATGGATGCTCGACCTCGCGCTGAACATGCGCGGCCGGGTGCAGAACTTCGAGCGTGACGACATCGAGGTGCCGGCCGGCACGCGTGCGCGCAACTACCGGATGCTGCCGAAGGTCTGGCGCAAGTCTGCCGAGC
>JAIENF010000673.1 GCA_019751575.1 Burkholderiales bacterium | reverse complement strand
GGCAAGACCATCGACAAGGTCATGGCCACGCGCCTGGAACCCGAGGTCGCGGCCGCGGAGTTCGAGGGCACGGTCCGCACCGACTGAGCGTCCTGCCGCCGTCGGATCAGTCGGTGCCCGGGTCGGGGCGCTCGCCAACCATCGACAGCAGGTGCCCGAACTTGGTCTGCTTGGTCTCCATGTACCGGCGGTTCGCCGGGCGCGGCGGCACTTCCAGCTGGCGGCGTTCGGTCACGATCAGGCCCTGTTCCTCGGCCGAGCGGACCTTGTCGGGATTGTTCGTCATCAGCTTCAGCCGGCGCACGCCGAGGTCGAACAGGATGCGGGCACCCACCGTGTAGTCGCGCAGGTCTGCGGCGAAACCGAGCTTGTGGTTGGCCTCGACCGTGTCGTAGCCCTGGTCCTGCAGGGCGTAGGCCCGGATCTTGTTCGCCAGCCCGATGCCGCGCCCCTCGTCGAACATGTAGACGATGGCACCGCGGCCTTCGCGGTCGATCTCCTGCATCGCCAGTTCGAGCTGTTCGCCGCAGTCACAGCGGGTGGAACCGAAGACGTCGCCGGTCAGGCACTGCGAATGCTGCCGGACCAGCACCGGCTCTTCCGTCGCCACTTCGCCCTTCTTCATCACGACGTAGAGGCTGGTCTCGAGCTCGTCGGTGTAGACCATCAGCTCGAACTCGCCGAAATGGCGCGTCGGCAGCACGGTCTGCGACTTGCGCCGGATCTGCCGCTGGGCGCGCCGCCATGAGGCCAGATCGCCGATGCGCAGGATCGGGATGTCGTGTGCCTGCGACAGGGCCTCGAGCCGGGGCAGCCGCGCCATCGTGCCGTCGTCGTCCATGATCTCGCAGATCACGCCGGCCGGCGGCAGTCCGGCGAGCCGCGCCAGGTCGACCGCCGCCTCGGTATGGCCGGCGCGTGCCAGCACCCCGCCGGTCTGCGCACGCAGCGTCTGCAGGCGGCCGGGCCGGATCAGGTCGGATGGCCCGCTGGCCGGGTCGAGCGCGACCTGGATGGTACGTGCACGGTCGTGGGCGGACATGCCGGACCCGACGCCTTCGCGTGCGTCGATCGGGGTCGCGAATGCAGTGCGGAACTTGGTGGTGTTCGCCTCGTCGGCCGTGATCAGTGCCAGCCCCAGTTCGCGCAGCCGTTCCTCGGTCAGCGCGAGCGACACCAGGCCGCGCGCTTCCCGCGCCATGAAGTTGATCGCCTCGGGCGTCGCGTGGCTGGCCGCGACATAGAGGTCGCCCTCGTTCTCGCGGTCTTCGTCGTCGACCAGGATCACCATCTTCCCGTCGCGCACGCCGGGGATGATCTCGTTGACGATGCGCTGGGCAAGCGTGGGAAAGGCCCGTTCGGGTTCGGTCATCGTCGCTCGGTCGGGCCTGTTGTCCGCATCAGCGGGACGTCACCAGGCGCAGGAACTCGGCGCGGGTGGTGTCCTGCTCGAAGGCGCCGGTGAAGGCGGAACTGGTGGTGGTGGAATTCTGCTTCTGCACGCCGCGCATCACCATGCACATGTGCGTGGCCTCGATCACCACTGCGACTCCGGCGGGGTTCAGGGTTTCCTGGATCGAGTCGCGGATCTGCATGGTCAGGCGCTCCTGGACCTGCAGCCGGCGCGCGAACACGTCGACCACGCGCGGCAGCTTGGACAGGCCGACGATGTGCCCGTTCGGGATGTACGCGATATGCGCCTTGCCGAAGAACGGCAGCAGGTGGTGCTCGCACAGCGAATACAGCTCGATGTCCTTCACGATCAGCATCTCGCGATAGTCTTCCTTGAACATCGCGGAGCGCAGGATGGTGGCGGCGTCGAGGCCGTAGCCGTGGGTCAGGAACTGCAGTGCCTTGGCCGCTCGCTCGGGCGTCTTCAGCAGGCCTTCCCGCTGCGGGTCTTCACCGATCAGCCCGAGCATGTCGCCATAACGCATCGCCAGCTCGACATTGGTCGTCGCATCGTAGCGATCGACCTTCTCGTAGCCGCCTTCGACTTCCGCATCGGGATCGCTGAGCAGCCGGGGCATCTTCGGAAGGTGGTCGTTCATGGGAGGCGGTTCTCCTCGAGGGCGTCGCGATGGCATTCGCAAGGGACGCGAGGCTACATCCGGGCGCGTACCTGCCCAAGGATGCCGTCGCTGTCCAAGCCGCACTCCTTGAGCAATCCGGATGGATCGCCATGCTCGACGAAGCTGTCCGGCAGGCCGAGCTGGACCACCTTGCCGGCATAGCCGATCGCCGCCAGTGCCTCGAGGACCGCGCTGCCGGCACCGCCCATCACGACGTTTTCCTCCACGGTCACGATCATCCCGTGCGTGGCAGACAGCTCGCGCACCAGGTCGACGTCGAGCGGCTTCACGAAGCGCATGTTGGCCACGGTCGCATCGAGCGCCTCGGCCGCCTTCAGGCAGGGCGCGACCATCGAGCCGAACGCCAGGAAGGCGATGCCGGTGCCGCGGCGGCGCACTTCCGCCTTGCCGACCGGCAGCGCGGCCATCTTCGCCTCGACCGGCACCCCGGGACCGTTGCCGCGCGGATAGCGGACCGCCGTCGGCGTATCGAGCGACCAGGCGGTGTAGAGCATCTGCCGCGTCTCGTTCTCGTCGGACGGAACCATCACGGTGAGGTTGGGCACGCAGCGCAGGTAGGACAGGTCGAGCGCACCATGGTGCGTCGGGCCATCCGCACCGACCAGGCCGCCGCGGTCGATCGCGAACACCACCGGCAGGTTCTGGATGGCGACGTCATGCACCAGCTGGTCGTAGCCGCGCTGCAGGAAGGTCGAGTAGATCGCCACCACCGGCTTCATGCCGTCGCAGGCCAGCCCAGCGCCGAAGGTCACCGCATGCTGCTCCGCGATGCCCACGTCGAAGTAGCGGTCGGGGTACTCGCGCGAGAAGCGCACGAGCCCCGAGCCTTCGCGCATCGCCGGCGTGATGCCCACCACGCGCGGGTCGGCGGCAGCCATGTCGCACAGCCAGTCGCCGAACACCTGGGTGTAGCCGGGGACCGGCGCCGGCACCGGCGCCGGCTTGGCGACGATGCCCGCACCCGGGTCGAACTTCGACACCCCGTGGTACTGGATCGGATCGACCTCGGCCGGTGCATAGCCCTTGCCCTTGCGGGTGACCACGTGCAGGAACTGCAGGCCGCGCAGGTTGCGCAGGTTGTGCAGGGTGGTGGTGAGCGTGTCGACGTCATGGCCGTCGACCGGGCCGAGGTAGTTGAAGCCGAACTCCTCGAACAGGGTGCCCGGCAGCAGCATGCCCTTCACGTGCTCCTCGGCGCGCTTGGCCAGCTCGAGCATGCCGGGCGCGGCCGACAGCACCTTCTCGCCGGCGCGCCGGGCCGCGGTGTAGAAGCGCCCGGACATCAGCCGCGCGAGGTAGTTGTGCAACGCGCCGACGGGTGGCGAGATCGACATGTCGTTGTCGTTCAGGATCACCAGCAGGTCGCAGTCGGCCGACTCCGCGTTGTTGAGCGCCTCGAACG
>JAIENF010000174.1 GCA_019751575.1 Burkholderiales bacterium | reverse complement strand
ATGGACAACACCAACCGCCCGCTGAACGAAGACTTCATCCTGAACAAGACCCGGTTCCAGGGCGCGCAGGTGCTGCTCGCCCGCGAGAACTTCGGCTGCGGGTCGTCGCGCGAGCACGCGCCCTGGGCCCTGCAGGATTATGGTTTCAAGGTGGTCATCGCCTCGTCGTTCGGCGACATCTTCTACAGCAACAGCCTCAAGAACGGCCTGCTGCCGATCCGCCTGTCGAAGGCCGAGATGGACGTGCTGTTCGAGGAGACCTTCGCCAGCGAAGGCTACCGCCTGGACATCGACCTCGAGAACCAGAAGGTGACCACGCCCTCGGGCAGGCAGTTCGCCTTCGACATCGAGTCGTTCAGCAAGCACTGCCTGATGAACGGGCTGGACGAGATCGGCCTGACGCTGCAGCACGCGGACCACATCCGCGCGTTCGAAACGAAGCACAGGGCGGCCCAGCCCTGGCTGTTCCTGTAGAAGGCCCGGAGGCTCCATGAAGAAGATCGCAGTCCTGCCGGGCGACGGCATCGGCGCCGAGATCATCGCGCAGGCGGTCCGTGTATTGCGCGCGCTCGAACCCCAGGGCCTGAAGCTCGAACTGGCCGAGGCGCCGGTGGGCGGCACCGCCTACGACCTGTCCGGCGATCCGCTGCCGAAGGCGACGCTCGACCTGGCGCGCTCGGCCGATGCCATCCTGTTCGGGTCGGTCGGCGGCTGGCAGTGGGACAAGCTGCCGCGCGAGAAGCGCCCGGAGCAGGCCATCCTCGGCCTGCGCAAGGAACTGAAGCTGTTCGCCAACCTGCGCCCGGCGGTGATCTATCCCGAGCTGGCGGCCGCCTCGACGCTCAAGCCCGAGGTGGTTTCCGGCATGGATGTGCTGATCATCCGCGAGCTGACCGGCGACATCTACTTCGGGCAGCCACGCGGCATCCGCACCAACGCGGCCGGCGAGCGGGAGGGCTTCGACACGATGCTCTACGCGGAGTCCGAGATCCGCCGCATCGCCCGGGTCGGCTTCGAGTCGGCGCTCAAGCGCAACCGTCGTCTGTGTTCGGTCGACAAGGCCAACGTGCTCGAGACCTCGCAGCTCTGGCGCGACGTCGTCACCGAGGTGGCGAAGGACTATCCCACGGTCGAGCTGTCCCACATGTATGTCGACAACGCGGCGATGCAGCTGCTGCGCAACCCGCGCCAGTTCGATGTCATTGTCACCGGCAACATGTTCGGCGACATCCTGTCCGACGAGGCCTCGATGCTCACCGGCTCGATCGGCATGCTGCCATCGGCCTCGCTCGATGCGGGCGGCAAGGGCCTGTACGAGCCGATCCACGGCTCGGCGCCGGACATCGCCGGCAAGGACATCGCCAACCCGCTGGCGACCATCCTCTCCGCCGCGATGCTGCTGCGCTACAGCCTCGACCAGGATGCGTTCGCGCGCCGGATCGAGGCCGCGGTGAGCGCGGTGCTGCAGAAGGGCCTGCGCACGTCCGACATCGCCGAGAAGGGCGAGGCGACCATCGGCACGCGTGCGATGGGCGATGCCGTCGTGGCGGCACTGGGCCAGGGCTGACGACATGGCCAAGATGATGAAGGTCGGACTGATCGGCTGGCGGGGCATGGTCGGCTCGGTGCTGGTCGGTCGCATGCAGGACGAGCGCGATTTCGACCTCGTCCAGACCACGCTGTTCTCGACCACCCAGGCAGGACAGGCAGCCGCGGTGCTGCCGAACGTGGCGCCCGTGGTGGCCGATGCGAACGACGTCCCCGCGCTGGCCGCGATGGACGTGCTGATCTCCTGCCAGGGCGGCGACTACACGACCGCGATCCATCCGAAGTTGCGCGCAGCGGGCTGGGGTGGTCACTGGATCGATGCGGCATCGACGCTGCGCATGCAGGATGGCGCGGTGATCATCCTCGACCCGGTCAACCGCGGCGTGATCGACGCGGCGCTCGACGCGGGCGGGCGGGACTTCATCGGCGGCAACTGCACGGTCAGCCTGATGCTGATGGCGATGGGCGGGCTGTTCCGCGAGGGCCTGGTCGAGTGGGTGACGGCGATGACCTACCAGGCGGCCTCCGGTGCGGGTGCCCAGAACATGCGCGAACTGCTGGCGCAGATGGGTGCGGCGCACGAAGAGGTGCGCGGCCTGCTTGCCGACCCGAAGTCGAACATCCTTGAAATCGACCGGGCGGTCGCGGCGCGGTTGCGCAGCCCTGCGTTTCCGACCGAGCAGTTCGGGCACGCGCTGGCTGGAAGCCTGCTGCCCTGGATCGACAAGGACCTCGGCAACGGCCAGAGCCGCGAAGAATGGAAGGGCATGGCCGAGTGCAACAAGATCCTCGGCCGTTCGACGGATCCGATCCCGGTGGATGGCGTATGCGTCAGGATCGGCGCGATGCGTTGCCATTCGCAGGCGCTGACCATCAAGCTCAACCGCGACCTCCCGCTGGCCGAGGTGGAGGCGCTGCTGGCTGCCGGGAACGACTGGGTCGAGGTGGTGCCGAACCGGCGCGAGGAATCGCTCGCCCGCCTGACGCCGGCGGCGGTCACCGGTGGGCTGAAGGTGCCCATCGGAAGGCTGCGCAAGCTCCCGATGGGTGGCACCTACCTGACTGCGTTCACGGTCGGAGACCAGCTGCTGTGGGGGGCTGCGGAGCCGCTTCGGCGCATGCTTCGGCTGCTCATCGAGCGCCGCGGCAGCGCCTGAGGCGTCCCCGGACGTTTCGTCGGACACCGGGCGCGCGGCGCATTCCAGCCGCAGGCAGGCCGCAGGGCGCTAAAGCCGGGCGTTTCTCCGCCGTTAGCAGAGTACGCGTTGCGTGGATGCCACATGCGACCGGCTCGCGTCGGCCTTCGTGGGAGAAAACGCCAAAGAAATCCCGCGCTTGTGCCGTAATATCAGAGACAGGGTTAGCTTGCATCGGTAAACCCATGATGTTAAATTCAAACTCCGACAAGTCCTGAAGGAC
Source organism: Burkholderiales bacterium (assembly GCA_019751575.1). GTDB lineage: Bacteria > Pseudomonadota > Gammaproteobacteria > Burkholderiales > CAIKXV01 > CAIKXV01. The sequence continues at coordinate 516 of JAIENF010000174.1, read as the reverse complement.
GGTCCGTGCGTACAAGCATTTCCAGCGTCTTCCGCGCGGGGCTCGCAGCCTGCGCACTGATCGTCGCGGTCCTCCTGCCCGCGGCAGCCGATGCTGCCGGCCTCGGGCGGATGACCGTGCTCTCCGCCCTTGGCCAGCCGCTCAATGCTGAAATCGAGCTGAACGCCACCAAGGATGAACTCTCGACGATGCAGGTGCGCATCGCGAACGCGGAGGCCTACCGGCGCGCGAACCTGGAGTATTCGGCATTCGTGGCGTCGGTCCGCGTGGCGATCGAGCAGCGCCGGGACGGTTCGCTGATCATCCGGGCGACGACGCCCCGGGCGGTCAATGATCCGTTCATCGAACTGCTGGTGGAACTCGTCTGGTCGTCGGGCCGGCTGATGCGTGAGTACACGTCGCTGATCGACCCGCCCGGCTTCACGGCTGCGGACGTGGTCTCGCCGCCGGTCGCGCCGGCGGCGGCCGCGAAGCCCGTGGTGGTCGAGCCCCGCCCGATCGTTGCAGCGCCACTGG
>JAIENF010000687.1 GCA_019751575.1 Burkholderiales bacterium | reverse complement strand
AACAGCGTACGGGTCGCCGATGACGGCCGAACGGTCTACCTCGAGTTCCTCCCGGTGATTGCCGGCGGCCGCTACCGCGCACAACTCTCGGGCAAGACACCGGCGGGACCGTGCGGGATCGGCAGCAACGATCCGCTGGCCTTCGGCACGGCGGACGCCTCGTTCTCCACGCTCGGGCCGGTCGCCGACCTGCCGCGAGACCGCGGCACCTACTACATCGTCGTCTACAACCTCGGCGCCGGCTTCGCGAACGCGGATGCCTACGCCACCGGCGCAGCAACGGGCGGCAACAAGGCGCTCTACGCGAGGGATGCAACCGGCCCCTGCGAGAGCGTGATCGCCCACGAGCGGCACACGTTCACGCTCGCCTCCCCGTCGGGCCGGTTCCACCTGGCCGGTCGACCGGTCACGTACGCCTGCGACGTCCGCAGCGGCCAGCTGCTGCGGTACTCGGACTACGACATCGCGGCGGCGCAGCCGATGCCGCCGAGGGGTACGCCCGCGCTGGTGCTGGACGGCATCACCGGCTGCACGATCACCTACGATCCGGACGCGGTGTCGCAGCGCATCGGCGTGGTGTCCATCGCGCTGGAGCGCAGCGCAGGCGGCGAGTCGGTGCGGCTGTACCAGGATGTCCGCGTGGACAACGCGCCATGAGCAGGCATGACGCACGCGCCGTGGCGCCCCGATGCGGCCGCCGGAAACCCGCGGGCGCGGGCCGCCGGCGCGAACGCGGCTTCGCGATCGTCGGCGCGTTCTTCCTGGTGGTGATCCTCGGCGCGCTCGGCCTGTACCTGGCACGCATCACCGCGCAGAACCAGGCCGGGTCTGCGCTCGACATCCAGGGTGCCCGCGCCTACCAGGCCGCGAATGCCGGCATCGAATGGGCGGCGGCGCGACTGCTGCTCGAACCGGTGGCACCGGGCTGCTTCCGCGAAACGACGCTGTCGTTCACCGACTCCGTGCTGGAGCCGTTCACGGTGTCGATCAGCTGCTCGGCGACCGTGCTGGCCGAAGGCGGCGTCGACCTGTCCAGCTACCGCATCGTCGCCAATGCCTGCAACCAGCCTGCCTGCCCGTCCGCCAGACCCGCCGCGGGTTACGTCGAGCGGCAGGTGGAAGCGACGCTGGGGCGGCCATGAAGCCGATGGGCACCTGCCTGCGCCTGCTGCGCGCCACTGCACTGGCGATGGCGCTGCTGCCCGCCACGGCAGGCGCACAGTTCTTCCTGAAGGCGACCGGGGTACCGACGTCCACCCTGTCGACCACCGCCCCGACCGCGACCCGGCTCGCCAACTTCGACAGCGGACGCGATTCGGTCGAGGGCCTGACGATCTCCAGGGGCGGCTCCGGAAGCGGCGAACGTGATGACGCCAGGTACCAGAGCTGGCGCGGCACGACTGGCGGCATGGTGCTGTCGGGCGAGTACCGGCTGACGCTGTGGAGCGCGATGAAGGACTTCGATACGCGCAAGGCCGGATCCGTGACCGCCTTCCTGCGCGAATGCCCGTCGAGCTCGGCGAGCACGACCGCCTGCACGACGATCACCACCGCCAGGCTGTCGCTGACCAACTGGTCGGGCGGGACTTCCGGCTGGGTGGAGCGGTCGATCGAATTCGGGGCGGTCAACTACACGATCGGGACCTCGCGCCTGCTGGAAGTGAAGATCATCGTCGACGAGCGCAGCGACGACGACATGCTGTTCGCCTACGACACGACTGCGTATCCTTCGAGGCTCTCTGCGCGCTCGTCCGCACCGGTTCAGGCCTTCAGGAACGGCAGCTTCGAGCTGTCCGCGACCGACCCGGGGCAGTTCAACACGCTGAGGGCGGGCAGCACCGCCATCACGGGCTGGACGGTGATCGGCAACGACATCAACCACATCGGGACCTACTGGACGTCCTCCGAAGGCAGGCGCAGCGTCGATCTCGTCGGAGAGGAAAGGCGCGGCGGCGTGAGCCAGACCTTCTCCACCACCCCTGGCACCACCTACGACGTCCAGTTCGACCTCGCGGGCAATCCGAGCGCGGGACCGCGGATCAAGCCGGTCACGGTCTCGGCCGCCGGCATCAGCCAGAGCTTCACCTTCGACACCTCGGGCCGGTCGACCGCGAACATGGGATGGAGGACGCAGACCTTCACCTTCACCGCCACCGACGCGGTGACGACCCTGTCCTTCCTGAGCGACACCGGCTCGGACTGCTGCGCGGGCGCCGCGCTGGACAACGTGCGGCTGACCGCACGCACGCCGGTGGCCGCCGGCGGCAGCTTCAACGCATTCGAGGCTGCGACAACGACAGGGGCCACCAGCGGCGTGGTCCAGACCAAGGTGTCGGGAACGACGTTCCGCCTGGCGATCGTCGCGCTGAACGCGGCGCGCACCGCGGTCGACACGCGCTACACCGGCACCGCGAGCGTGACCCTGCTCGATGCGCGCGACAACAGCGGCGCACTCGATGCCAACGGCTGCCGTTCGAGCTGGGTGTCGATCAGCCGGAGCGCCACCTCGGTCACCTTCGCCGACGGCAGTGCCGGACGCGTGAACGCCGCCCTCGTGGAAGGCAATGCCTGGCGCGAACTGCGGGTGCGGATCGCCGAGGGCAACCGCGTCGGCTGCTCGAACGACAGCTTCGCGGTGCGGCCGGCGGGACTCGTCGTGTCCGCGCTCGACGCCGACTGGCGCACGGCCTACACGATGAGCGGCACGCCGCGCAGCCTGAACAACACGGCCGCAGCCGGCGGCGTCGTGCACGGGGCCGGCCATCCGTTCACGGTCAGCGCATCGGCGGTGGACACCAGCGGCGCCCTGCTTGCCGGCTACGACGGGTTCCCGACGGTGCGCAGCGGCAGCCCGGCGTGCGTGCTGCCGGCCGGCTGCACCACCGGCATCCTGTCTCTGCCGGGCTGGGTGCAGGTCAGCGGCGGCACGATGCATGCCACCGCCGCCACCTACAGCGAGGTGGGCACGTTCACGCTGCAACTCGAGGACAGTTCGTTCGCCGCGATCGATGCGAACGACACCGACCTGGCCACCCGCACCATCCCGCAGAGCGGCGGCGCGGCCACGATCGGGCGCTTCGTGCCCGCAGGCTTCGAACTCCAGCCCAGCGGCAGCGCGCCCCTGCTGCGCACGATGAACGCCACCGATGCCTCTTGCAGCGCTGCGCCGACGGGCACGCCGCGCCGGTCCTTCACCTATGTCGGGCAGCCGTTCGGATTCGCCGTGCGCCCGACGGCGACCATCCTGCCGCGCAACGCGGCCGGTGCGCTCACGGTCAACTACCGCGGCACGCTGTGGAAGATCACCAGCGACCATATCGTGCGCCAGCTCGTGGCGAACGACACCACCCCGGCGGGCCAGCCAGTGCTGGTGACCATCGGCGGCGTGGCACCCGGCGACGTGGTGAGCAATGGCGATGGCACCGGCCGCGTCACCACCAGCGCGCTCGACTCCATCCAGTACACCCGCAATCCGACGACG
>JAIENF010000392.1 GCA_019751575.1 Burkholderiales bacterium | reverse complement strand
CCCCTTGGGGGTCAGGTCTTGAGTTTTGCATCGGGGAATACACGGGGCGCGCGTGCACGGCGACGCGGTCAGCCGCCGTGCTGCGGTTCCAGCGCGATGCGCACGGCAAGCGCGGCCAGCACGCCGCCCATCACCCAGCGCTGGGCAGCCATCCAGGCCGGGTTGCGTACGAACCAGCGGGCGATCGCGGCGGCAGTGGCGATCATCCAGACATCGAACAGGATGCTGATGACGATCTGCACCCCGCCCAGCGCCATCGACTGCAGCAGCACAGATCCGCGCGCAGGGTCGACGAACTGCGGGAAAAGCGCGAGGTAGAACATCGCCACCTTCGGGTTGAGCAGGTTGATGAGCAGGCCCTTCATGAACAGCGCGCGCGGCGACTCGGCCGGCAGCGCACGCGGCTCGAGCGGCGAGCGGGCCCCGGGACGCACCGTGTCCCAGGCCATCCAGAGCAGGTAGAGCGCACCGGCGAACTTCACCGCATCGAACGCGACTGGCACCGCCACCAGCAATGCAGACAGGCCGACCGCCGCGCACAGCATGTGCACGATGAAGCCGGCGATCACCCCGGCGAGCGAGATCATGCCGGCCGCGCGGCCCTGGCAGATCGCCCGCGACAGCAGGTAGAGCATGTTCGGGCCGGGCGTGACCACCAGCACGATGCAGGCGAGGATGAACAGCAGCAGGTCGGGCAAGGGTATGGACATGGCTGGCTGGCCACCCAAGGCGGTCATCGTATGGCGGGAAAGCCGGCACAAGTGCGTCTTCGCGCAGCGCTCGAACAGATGGCGCTCGCACGCGCCTGCCTGCCGCAGTTGCGCCGGGCGCCCGACGGCAGATTCACGCCTCCAGCCGGAAGATCGTCGTCGTCTCCAGGTCGTCGCCGAACCACGCCATCACGCGCGCATCGCGCCTGCCGAGGTACTCGGTGCGCCCGTCGACCTGGGTCATCGGCACGTCGTGGCCCGGCACCAGCACGCTGCCGGGCTTCTTCTGCCAGAACCGCCAGATCGATTCGATCGACGCCGCGGACTGCGCGGCGTTGAAGGTCATGTCGGTGCCGCGCGACACCATCTCGGCCCGGTTCTTCGCGGCATCGCCGGTGAACACGATGTCGCGCTCGCGGCCATGCAGCACGTACACCAGGCAGCCGGGCGTGTGGCCCGGGGCCAGGTGTGCAGTCATCCCCGGGAACACGGTGTCGCCATCCGCGGCGGCGGCCAGCGTCGGCCACTGCTTCAGCTCGCGCACATAGAGCTCCGGCACCGGTGACTCGCCCCACGGCTGTTCCGCTGCCCAGCTCAGCTCGTCGGCGCCGATCACGATGCGCGCGTTCGGGAACAGCGTGAAGTTCACCGAATGGTCGTAGTGGGAGTGGGTGAGGATCACGTCGGTGACGTCGGCCGGCTTCACGCCATGCTCGGCCAGCCGCTCGCGCAGCAGCCGGCGCATGCCGAACGAGCCGGTATCGACCAGCGCCACCCGCCCCTCGCCGCGGATCAGCACCACCGAGCTCCAGCCCATGCCGCCGTGGCAGACCGCCTTGCCGGGGAAGCCCTGCACGACGATCTCGATGTCGTAGTTGTCGAGTTTCATCATGGCGTCCCGGGCTTGCAGTCGCCGAGGCGCTTGCCGCTCAGTTCGTTGCGGACCTGCATCGCCTTGCCGTCGGCACCGGTCATCACCATCGACGACTGCATCGCGTAGCTGTCGCCACTGCTGGTCACCGAACCTTCACCGACGATCTTCATGCGGCCGGTGCATTCCATCCTCCAGCTGGTGGTGCTGCCCTGCGTGCGCTGCCCGAACACCTTGCACTGCTCCGATCCCGGCGGCCGGCTGGCCTTGGCCTGCAGGTCCTGGATCTCCTTTGCGCTGATGCACTTCTTCACGACGATGGGGGGCATCGGCTTGGTGCCGGGCACTTCGGCACGGACGGTCATTTCCCACAGACCGTCGCGGAAACTGCCCATGCCGGACGGGGCGGCGGCCCCTGCTCCGGTGCCGGCCATCGCGGCCATCATCCCGAAGGTCGCCAGCGCGGCCTGCAGCCGGGGGCGGTTCACACAGTTCATCGAGGGTTCCTCTTGCTGGGGATGCGTAGCGGGCACCCGCGGTGCCGCGCCAGGGCGGACGATCGTGCAGGCTCAGCCGAGCAGCGCCATCGCACTGCGGCCGTGGATCCATTCCCGCTCTTCGTCGGTGAGGCGCGGGACCTTCTCCAGGTTGGCGACCGGGTCGAAGTCGGCCATGTCGAACGGACAGTCCGTGCCGATCACCACGCGGTCGGCGCCCATCGTGTCGATCAGGTGCCGCACCGACTGCGGCAGGTGCGCGAGCGAGTCGTACCAGAAGCGCCGGCGGTACTCGGTGGGATGCTTCGCGATGTGCTTCTTCGCCTCCGCCCGCACCTCGAAGCCATGGTCGAAGCGGCCGATCTGGTAGGGCACGAAACCGCCGGCATGCGGCAGCACGATGCGCAGGCCGGGGCAGTCGTCCAGTGCGCCGCTGAAGATCAGGTGTGCGACCATGATCGTGGTGTCCAGCGGATAGCCGATGAAGTTCTGCAGGTAGTAGTCATCCATGCCGCCCCTGGCCACGCACTGGTACGGGTGCGTGAACAGCGACATGCCGAGTTGCTCGATCGTCTTCAGCACCGGCCGGAACTTCGGCGCGGCCAGCAGTTCGCCCTCGACCGAGGTACCGGTCTCGACCATCCGGAAGCCGTGGTCCTTCTTCGCACGCTCGAGCTCGACGATCGCCGCGTCCGGGTCCTGCATCGGCAGCGTGGCCATGCCCTGCAGGCGCGACGGATGCTCGGCCACCATCTGCGCGATGCCGTCGTTCACCAGCCGCGCAGCGGCAAGGCCCGCATCGGCGGGCAGCCAGTAACAATACGCCGGCGGCCCGACCGAGATCACCGAGATGTCGAGGCCGAGACGGTCCATCTTCTCGACCTTGGCATCCGCGTCATGGAACGCGCGGTCGAGCGGTACCGCATGGCTGCCGCGCACGATGAAGCGCTGCGCGCCCCGCTGTTCGACGCGTGCATGGAACCGGTCCGGGTCCGCAGCCAGCGCATCGAGGAACAGCTGGGGAATCACATGGGAGTGCAGGTCGATGCGTTGTGCCATCGGAACGTTCCGGTCGAGGGTCTTGCGGCATTATCCCTCGCATCGTCCCTTCGCGCCGCCGCCGATGCCGCCTCCTGCCCTGCCCGAATGTCCACCGGGCGCCCGCGCTGCCGCGGCCGTCGGGGATGCGCGCGTCGAACGACGGCGACTCGTGTTCGCCGGGGCGGCCGGTGCACTGCTCGCGGCAGTGCCCGACCTCGCCGGTGCCGCCGCGACCGCGACGCATGATCGTGCCGTCGCCACGCCCGCGGGCACCGGGGCAGGCCATCGCGTGTTCCCGCTGCAGCCCGGCAGCGCGGGACGCGCCGCCCGCCGCCTGATGTTCTGGTATCCGTCGGCGGAGC
>JAIENF010000803.1 GCA_019751575.1 Burkholderiales bacterium | reverse complement strand
CACCCAAGCCACACTCGAAGAGGTCCGGCATGAACGACGCGCTGCCCGCCCTGCAAGGCATCACCGAACGGATGATCGTCCGCAAGGAAGGTCCCCTCGGCTGGATCGTCTTCAACCAGCCGCCCCGGCACAACGCGATGTCCGTCGACATGTGGGAATCGCTGCCGAAGATCCTCGATGCCTTCGAGGCCGACCCGGAGATCCGCGTGATCATCATCACCGGCGCCGGCGACAAGGCCTTCGTGTCCGGTGCCGATATCTCGCAGTTCGGCGAGCGCCGCGGCACGATGGAGGCGGTGAAGGAATACAACGCACTCGCAGACCATGCGAACGATCGCCTGCAGGCCTGCGGCAAGCCGGTGATCGCGATGATCCGCGGGTTCTGCATCGGCGGCGGCCTGGGCATCGCGCTGGGGGCCGACATCCGCATCGCCTCGGAAGACTCCCAGTACTCCGTGCCGGCCGCCAAGCTCGGCCTGGGCTACCGGTTCTCCGGCATCAAGCGGCTGGCCGACATCGTCGGCCCGTCGTTCGCCGCCGAGATCTTCTACACCGCCCGTCGCTTCAACGCGAAAGAGGCGGAGGCGATGGGCCTGATCAACCGGCTGGTGCCGAACGACCAGCTCGAGCAGTACACCCGCGACTACGCGATGGTGATCGCCAACAATGCGCCGGTGACCATCGCCTCGGTGAAGCTGATCATCAAGAACATCCACGCCGACCCCGCCGACCGTGACCTCGAGGCCTGTGCGAAGGCGGTCGACTACTGCTACACCACGGAAGACTACAAGGAAGGCCGCACGGCCTTCATGGAAAAGCGCAAGCCCCAGTTCAAGGGGCGCTGACAACGAGGCCCGGCCGTCGCGCCCGTCCGGGCCTGCGGCGTGCCTCGGGTCCAGGAGGAACCGTTACAGATGGCATCCGATCCGAGTTTCGATCCGCATCGTCCCGACCTGGTGGTCGGTGTATTGGGCGCCGGTGCCATGGGCCGCGGCATTGCCCAGGTCGCCGCTGCCGGCGGCATGCACGTGCTGCTGCACGACGCCAAGCCCGGTGCCGCCGCCGAGGCGCGCGAGTTCATCGGCAAGATGTTCCAGCGCGCGGCAGAGAAGGGCCAGTTGTCCGACGCCGACGCGGCCGCGGCGCTGGGACGCGTCGAGGTGATCGACACCACGGCCGGCTATTCCCGCTGCCACCTGCTGGTCGAGGCGATCGTCGAGAACCTCGCGGTGAAGCAGCAGGTGTTCGCCGAACTCGAGCAGGTGGTGACGCCCGAGTGCATCCTGGCCACCAACACCTCGTCGCTGTCGGTGACCACCATGTCGGCGAAGCTGAAGACCGCGCATCGTTTCGCCGGCTTCCACTTCTTCAACCCGGTGCCGCTGATGAAGCTGGTCGAGGTGATCGACGGCGTGCAGAGCGCGCCGTGGGTCGGCGATGCACTGATGGTGATCGGCAAGCGGATGACCCGCGAGCCGGTGCGCTGCGTCGACGTGCCCGGGTTCATCGTGAACCAGGTCGGTCGCGGCTTCACCATCGAGTCGGCGCACATGCTGCAGGAGAGCCTGGCCGGCATCGTCGACATCGACCGCGTGATGCGCGATGTCGGCGGCTTCCGCATGGGCCCGTTCGAGCTGATGGAACTGACCGGCCTGGACGTCACCCATCCCGCGTCGGAGGCGATCTACCAGCAGTTCTACGACGAGCCGCGCTACCGCCCGGTGATGCTGATGCGCGCCCGCTATGAAGCCGGCGTGCTCGGCCGCAAGACGAAGCGCGGCTTCTACGAATACGATGCCGAGATGAAGCCGGTGGTCGCGCCCGAGGCGCCGGCGCCGGATGCAAGCCCGGCGAGCGTCTGGGTCAGCCGTGCCGAGCCGCACGGATACGAAGCGCTTGCCGCGCTGCTGTCGAAGCTGGGTGCCACCGTCGAGCGGGGCGACGCGCCGAGCGCCGGCGCGCTGATCCTGGTCACGCCGTACGGCGCCGATGCGACCCACTGCGCGGTCGAGCAGGGGCTGGACCCGAAGCGCACCGTTGCGGTGGATACCCTGTTCCCGCTGGTCAAGCGGCGCACCCTCATGGGTACGCCGCTGACCGACCCGGCGATGATCGCCGCGGCGCACGGGCTGCTCGCCTCCGATGGCACGCCGGTGACGGTGCTGCGCGACAGCCCGGGCTTCATCGCGCAGCGCGTCGTGGCGATGATCTGCAACATCGGCTGCTCGATCGCGCAGATGAAGACCGCGTCTCCGTCCGACATCGACAAGGCGGTCACGCTGGGACTGAACTATCCGCACGGGCCGCTCAAGTTCGGCGATGTCGTCGGCGTAGAGCGCATCCACGCGGTGCTGTCGAACATGTACCGGATCTACGGCGATCCGCGCTACCGTCCCAACGTCTGGATGACCCGGCGGGCGAAGCTCGGCGTGTCGCTGCTCACCCCCGAATAAGGAAACCATCATGCTCGACGCATACCTGTACGACGGACTTCGCTCCCCCATCGGCCGCCACTCCGGCGCACTGGCCGGCGTGCGCCCCGACGACCTGCTCGCCGGCGTGATGAAGGAACTGATGGCGCGCAGTGGCTTCAAGCCCGAACAGCTCGAAGACCTGGTGATCGGCTGCGCCAACCAGGGCGGCGAAGACTCGCGCTGCGTGGCGCGCCACGCCGGCCTGCTCGCCGGCCTGCCGATCGAGGTCGGCGGCACGGTGCTCCAGCGCAACTGCGCCAGCGGCCTGAATGCAGTGGCCTATGCCGCGCAGGTCGTGACCGCGGGCGAGGGCGACCTGTTCATCGCCGGTGGCGTCGAGAGCATGAGCCGCGCGCCGTTCGTGATGGCCAAGGCCGAGTCGGCCTACAGCCGCGAGATGCGCATCTTCGATTCGACCATCGGCCCGCGTTTCCCGAACCCGAAGGTCGAGAAGCAGTTCGGCGACGATTCGATGCCGCAGACGGCGGACAACCTCGCGCACGACTACGACGTGCCGCGCGCCGCTGCGGACGTCTTCGCGCTCGCTTCGCAGCGCAAGTACGCGATCGCCAAGGGCGAGGGTTTCTTCAAGGGCGAGATCGCACCGGTGACCATCCCCCAGCGCAAGGGTGACCCGAAGGTGGTGAGCGAGGACGAGCATCCGCGCGCCGACACCACCATCGAAGCCCTGCAGAAGCTGAAGCCGCTGAACGAAGGCGGCGTCACCACCGCAGGCAATGCCTCGGGCGTGAACGACGGCGCGGCCGCGCTGCTGATCGGCAGCCGCGCGATCGGCGAGAAGGCCGGCGTGAAGCCGATCGCCCGCATCCTGGCGACCGCCGCCGCCGGCGTCCCGCCGCGCATCATGGGCTTCGGCCCGGTGCCATCCTCGCAGAAGGCGCTGGCCCGTGCCGGCCTGACGCTGAAGGACATGGACGTCATCGAGATCAACGAAGCCTTCGCGGCGCAGGTACTCGCCTGCCTGAAGGGCCTCGGCACCTCGTTCG
>JAIENF010000465.1 GCA_019751575.1 Burkholderiales bacterium | reverse complement strand
GATCTTCCTGATGTGGGTCTACCTGTCCTGGCTCGTGGTGCTGATGGGTGCCGCGCTGGTGGCGGTGATCCCGGCGGTGCGCGCGGGCCGGGACATGGCAGCCGCGCCGGACCCGTCCGACCAGACTGGCCGCGCGGGTGCGGGCGACACAGGGGGCGCGGGGGGCGGGCGGTCGATCAGCGCGAACGCACGGCTGCCGACGGATCGCCGGCGGCCTGCACGGCGGGGCCGCCCGAGGCGAGGCGGGTCGCCGCGAGGGGATCGAACTTCCAGTGGTTGATCCAGGCGCGTACCACCAGGTTCGGATAGTCGGGCTTGCCCAGGCTGCCGTTGTAGCGCCCCAGCGCACGGAACAGGTTGCCGCGCTCGATGTCCACGTAATGGCGCAGGATCACGCAGCCATAGCGCAGGTTGGTGCGCAGGTGGAACAGGTTGTGGTCCTTCTGGCCGATCACGTCGACCCAGAACGGCATCACCTGCATGTATCCGCGCGCGCCGGCGACGGACACCGCATACTTGCGGAACGCGCTCTCGACCTGGATCAGCCCGAGCACCATCTGCACGTCCAGGCCTGCGCGCGTGGCCTCGTAGTGCAGCGTCATCAGGAACTCGTCGCGCAGCTGCGGGTCGGGCATCCTGCGCTGCAGCCGGCGGCCCATGTCGGCCAGCCACAGCTTCGCCTCGCCGTCGGTCTGGAATGCATGGAAGGACACGACCTGGTCGCTGATCGCGCGCGACAGCGAGGCGCGAACGGTCGCCTGCATCGGTTCGTACTGCTGGGCGCCGGCATGTGCGTCCGACCCCGGCAGCAGCCCGGCCAGTGCAGGCAATGCCCCGAGCGCCACCGCCCGGCCGGAAAAGCCGGGCAGGGCACGCAGCAGGCGACGGCGTGCAGCGTTCACCGGCCGAGCTTCCCGTCGACGAAGGCGAGCACGGCGTCGACCTGCAGCATCGTCGGCTGTGCATCGCGGCGGCCCTTGTATTCGCATTCGCCCTTCGCCAGCCCGCGGTCGCCGATGACGATCCGGTGCGGCACGCCGATCAGCTCCATGTCGGCGAACATCGCGCCCGGCCGTTCGTCGCGGTCGTCGAGCAGCACGTCGATGCCCGCGGCCTTCATCGCGGCGTAGAGCGACTCGGCAGCCGCGCGCACCGCCTCGCTCTTGTGCATCCCGATCGGCGTGATCGCGACCTCGAACGGCGCGATCGCCGGCGGGAACACGATGCCGCGTTCGTCGAAGCCCTGCTCGATCGCCGCCCCGACGATGCGCGACACGCCGATGCCGTAGCAGCCCATCTCCATCGGCCTCGGCTGCCCGCCCTCGTCGATGAATTCGACCTTCATCGCCTCGGAATAGCGGGTGCGCAACTGGAAGATATGCCCGACCTCGATGCCGCGGCACAGCTCGAGCGGCCCGGCACCGTCCGGGCTCGGGTCGCCCTCGACCACGTTGCGCAGGTCGTGCACCGACGCCGGGTCGGGCAGGTCGCGCCCGAAGTTCACGCCGGTGAGGTGGAAGCCCGCTTCGTTCGCACCGCAGGCGAAGTCGGCCAGGACGGCCACGCTGCGGTCGACATGCACCGGGATCGCGGCGTCGATGCCCGCCGGGCCGATGTAGCCCGGCTCGCAGCCCAGCGCGGCGACGATCTCTTCATCGCTGGCGAAGCGGAAATCGGCGAAGCCGGGCAGCTTCGCCGCCTTCACTTCGTTGAGCTTGTGGTCGCCGCGCAGCAGCAGCAGCTGGAAGCGGCCATCGGCGACGACGGCGATCGACTTGACCATCCGCTCGACCGGCAGCGCGAGCATGGCGGCGACCGCCTCGCAGGTCTTCAGGCCGGGCGTGGCTACCTTCTGCATCGTGGCGGCGGGTGCCGCCCGCGGGGCCGCCGGTGCCAGTGCCTCCGCCAGCTCCACGTTCGCGGCATAGGCAGATGCCGGGCAGAACGCGATGCCGTCCTCGCCCGAGTCGGCCAGCACGTGGAATTCGTGCGACCCGGTGCCGCCGATCTGGCCGGTGTCCGCGGCCACCGCGCGGAACTGCAGGCCGAGGCGCTGGAAGATCCGGCTGTAGGCCTGGTACATCGCGTCATAGGTCTGGCGCAGGCTGTCGGCATCCGCGTGGAACGAGTAGGCGTCCTTCATCAGGAACTCGCGCGCGCGCATCACGCCGAAGCGCGGCCGGATCTCGTCGCGGAACTTGGTCTGGATCTGGTACAGGTTCACCGGCAGTTGCCGGTAGCTCTTGATGTCGCGGCGCACGGTGTCGGAGATCACTTCCTCGTGCGTCGGTCCGAAGCAGTAGTCGCGCTGGTGGCGGTCGCGGATGCGCAGCAGTTCCGGTCCGTACTTCTGCCAGCGGCCGGACTCCTGCCACAGCTCGGCGGGCTGGACGGCCGGCATCAGCAGTTCGACCGCGCCGGCGGCGTCCATCTCCTCGCGCACGATACGCTCGACCTTGCGCAGCACGCGCAGGCCCAGCGGCATCCAGGTGTACAACCCGCGGGCGAGCGACTTGATCAGCCCGGCGCGCAGCATCAGCTTGTGGCTGACCAGTTCGGCCTCGCTCGGGGCCTCCTTGAGCGTGGCAAGATAGAAACCTGAAGTGCGCATGTCGTGGGTGGGGGTCCGTGGTCGAAAACCGCCTGATTTTACGGGTGTTCTGGCGATCCTTTGCAGAACCTGGCCGATCCTTTCGACGAACGATGCCGGAGCGGGGGGCGTGTGGACTGGTGGCGTGACTGGCTGGGTGGCAACGATGACGGCGCGGATGGGGTCCGCTATCACGACGAGGCGGGCGTGCGCCGGCTGTACCTCGGGCGCGGCGAAACCATCCAGAGCGCGATGCGCCTGTCGGATCCGGTGCGCCTCGAGCTGGCCTACACCCGGGCCATGCTGTGCAGCCTGCTGTTCCGTCCCGACCCGAGGCGTGCACTGCTGCTCGGGCTGGGTGGCGGATCGCTCGCCAAGTACATCCATCATCGGCTGCCGGGCTGCAGACTGGAGGCCGTCGACGCCAGTTCCGACGTGATTTCGATGGCCCGGACGCATTTCGCGCTGCCGGCGGACGACCTTCGGCTGACCGTGACCCTCGGCGATGCGGCGGCGCACCTGGCGCGACAGGCCGGAGACCCGGTCGACCTGCTGCTGGTCGACGTCTACGACGAAAGGCGCCAGGTGGCCGCCTGCGCCACCGCCCCGTTCTTCGCCGCCGCCGCCGCCGCATTGACCCGGGACGGGGTATGCGCGGTGAATTTCTGGAGCAACGCGCCCGAGTACCCGGTCTACCGCGACCGCTTCCTCGACGCCTTCTCCGGGCGGGTGCTGCTGCTGCCGGTCGCCCGTCCCGGGAACATGATCGCGTTCGGACTCGCCACCGCCGATGGCGACTGGCGCTGGCAGCACCTGCGCGAACGGGCCCGGCAGCTCGAGCCGGCGCACGGCATCGAGTTCGGGGCCTTCGTCGAGGCGCTTCGCCAG
>JAIENF010000491.1 GCA_019751575.1 Burkholderiales bacterium | reverse complement strand
TCGCCAACAAGTAGTCGCGGCGGTATGGCCGCGGTCAGACGACGCCGCGGCTGCGCAGCGATGCGATGTCGGCGTCCGAACGGCCGAGCAGGTCGCCCAGCACGGCATCGGTGTGTTCACCGAGCAGCGGCGGACGCCGATGCTCGACCGGGGTCGCCGAAAAGCGCATCGGGCTGGCGATCGTCGGCACTTCGCCCGCGGACGGGTGCGGCAGCTTCATCGACAGGCCGCGCGCCCTTGCCTGCGGGTCGGCGAACACCCGGTCCATCGTGTTGATCGGGCCGCAGGGCACGCCTGCCTTCTCGAGTTCGGCGATCCAGTGGTCCATCGTCTCGCCGGCGATCGGCGCGGCGAGCAGCGGCACCAGCAGCGACCGGTTCCGCACGCGGTCTGCATTGCGCAGGAATCGCGGATCGTCGGCCAGGCCGGGTGATCCGATCACCGCGCACAGCTTGCGGTACTGGCTGTCGTTGCCGGTGGCGACGATGATGCTGCCGTCCTTCGCGCGGAAGGTCTGGTAGGGAACGATGCTGGGATGGCCATTGCCGATGCGCGGCGGGACCTCCCCGGACACCAGGTAGTGCATCGCCTGGTTCGACAGATAGGCCACCTGCACGTCGAACAGGGCGAGGTCTATGTACTGGCCGACGCCGGTCGTGTGCCGGGCCTGCAGCGCCGCCAGCACCGAGATGGTCGCGTACTGGCCGGTCATGATGTCGGTCACCGCGATGCCGGCCTTCAGCGGGCCGCCGCCGGGCACGTCGTCGGGTTCGCCGGTGATGCTCATCAGGCCGCCCATGCCCTGCATCAGGAAATCGTAGCCCGCGCGCTCGCGGTACGGGCCGGTCTGTCCGAAGCCGGTGATCGAGCAGTAGATCAGCCGCGGGCACGACTGCGACAGCGTCGGATAGTCGAGGCCGTACTTCGCCAGTCCGCCGACCTTGTAGTTCTCGAGCAGGATGTCGGACTTCGCCGCGAGTTCGCGCGCGATCGCCTGGCCGTCGGGCGAGGCGATGTCCAGCGTGATGGATCGCTTGCCTCGGTTGGTCGACAGGAAATAGGCGGACTCGCGGGTGGCTTCACCCGCCGCGTCCTTCGCGAACGGCGGACCCCAGCCGCGCGTGTCGTCGCCTGCACCGGGCCGCTCGACCTTGATCACCTCGGCGCCCAGGTCGGCGAGGTTCTGGCTGCACCACGGCCCTGCCAGCACCCGCGACAGGTCGAGTACGCGGCATCCTGCCAGTGGCCCGCTCATCCTCCGAACGCGGGAATCCCGGTCTGCGCGCGGCCCAGGATCAGTGCATGGATGTCATGCGTGCCCTCGTAGGTGTTGACCGCCTCGAGGTTCATCACATGCCGGATCACGTGGTACTCGTCGGCGATGCCGTTGCCGCCGTGCATGTCGCGCGCCGTGCGGGCGATGTCCAGCGCCTTGCCGCACGAGTTGCGCTTGAGCAGCGACACCATCTCGGGCGTGAGCAGGTGCGAATCCATGAGCCGGCCCAGCTGGAGCACCGAATGCAGGCCCAGCGTGATCTCGGTCTGCATGTCGGCGAGCTTCTTCTGGATCAGCTGGTTCGCGGCGAGCGGCCGGCCGAACTGCTTGCGGTCCATCGTGTACTGGCGCGCCGCATGCCAGCAGAACTCGGCCGCGCCGAGCGCACCCCAGGCGATGCCGTAGCGCGCACGGTTCAGGCAGCTGAACGGACCCTTCAGGCCGGTGACTCCGGGCAGGACGTTCTCGTCGGGGATGAACACGTCCTGGAACGACAGCATGCCGGTGATCGACGCACGCAGGCTGAACTTGCCTTCGATCTTCGGCGCGGTGAAGCCCTTCATGCCCTTTTCGACCAGGTAGCCGCGGATCGCGCCGGCATCGTCCTTGCCCCAGACCACCGCCACATCGGCGATCGGCGAATTGGTGATCCAGTTCTTCGCGCCGTTCAGGATGTAGCCGCCATCGACCTTGCGACCGCGGGTGGTCATCCCTGCCGGGTCCGAGCCGTGGTCGGGCTCGGTCAGCCCGAAGCAGCCGACCCATTCGCCCTTCTGCATGCGCGGCAGGAACTTCTCTTTCTGTGCCTCGCTGCCGTAGGCATGGATCGGGTACATCGCCAGCGAGGACTGCACCGAGAACGCCGACCGGTAGCCGGAGTCGACCCGCTCGACCTCGCGCGAGATGAGGCCGTAGCTCACGTAGTTGATACCCGCGCAGCCGTAGCCGTCGAGCGTCGCGCCGAGGAAACCCATCTCGCCCATCTCGTTGAAGATCTCGCGGTCGAAGGTCTCGTTGCGGTTGGCCATCAATATCCGCGGCATCAGGCGACCCTGGCAGTATTCGTGCGCCGAGTCGCGGATCATCCGCTCTTCGTCCGACAGCAGGTCGTCGAAACGGAGCGGGTCGTCCCACTGGTACACGGCTTTGGCGGACGGCTTCTCGGGTTTCATCGCGTTTCCTCCGGAGGGCGCATGGATGCGCGGGGCCGGGCCGGGCTGTCGGTGCACATGCGGGCGGAAGCGTTGGAAGCTTCGTACACTCGCAGGTTCCGGCCTCCCCGACCTCGATATCCCTCGATTGTAGGCAATCGCCGGAAGCGCGTCCCGGAATCCTGCACTTGGCAACCCACGGCAAACCCGCGTCCCCCGTCGCGCTCGCCATCGCCGGCATGTTCACCCTGGCGGTGGCGATGGCCATCGGCCGCTTCGCGTTCACGCCCCTGCTGCCGATGATGCAGGCCGACAGCGGGCTGTCGCTCTCCGCCGGGGCCGCGCTGGCGTCGGCCAACTACCTCGGCTATCTCGCCGGCTCGGCGATGGCGATGGCGATGACCTCGGCCACCCACCGGGCCATCCGCGCCGGGCTGGTCGGGGTCACGCTGGGCACCCTGGCGATGGGCTTCACCGACAGCCTCTGGCTCTGGTTCGTGCTGCGCTTCCTCACCGGGCTGACCAGTGCCTGGGTGCTGATCTTTGCCGCCACCTGGATGTTCAACCGGCTGGCCGAGGCGGGCGAACCGCGCTGGGGTGCATTCGTGTTCACCGGCATCGGCTGCGGCATCGCCCTCACCGGGTTCGCCTGCATGGCGATGGTGATCGCAGGGGCCAGCGCCCGCGCGTCATGGATCCTGATCGGCGTCGCCTCGGCCCTGGCCACGATCGGCGTATGGCGCTTCTACCGGCCGCGCGCCGGTGGCGCCGCGCCTGCCGCAGCCGCGGATCGCGCACCGTTCGGGACGCCTGCGCGCCGGCTGGTGATCGCCTACGGCCTGGCGGGCCTTGCCTACATCGTGCCGGCGACCTTCCTGCCGCTGATGGCGCGCGAGGCACTGGCCGGCTCCGGCGCCGCCTCCTGGCTCTACGCCGGGTTCTGGCCGCTGGCCGGCCTGGCGGCGGCGACCTCGACCCTGCTCACGCTGCGGTTGCGCGCGCCCGACGACCGGCAGCTGCGCGCGGCGCTGGTCGCGCAGGCGGTGGG
>JAIENF010000085.1 GCA_019751575.1 Burkholderiales bacterium | reverse complement strand
ACCCGGGCAGCCCGGCCTCCTCCACCGTCGGCACGTCCGGCATCAGCGGGCTGCGCGTGGCGCCGCCGACCCCGAGTCCGCGCAGCCGACCGGCCTTCGCATGCGGAATCACCGCCTGCAGCGTGATGCTGGACATGTGTATCTGCCCACCCAGAAGGTCGGAGGTGGCCGCGCCGCCGCCCTTGTAGTGGGCGATCACGATGTCGATCTTCGACATCACCCTCAGCAGTTCGACCCCCATGTGGCCGCTGCTGCCCAGCCCGGCGGTGCCAGCCACCAGCGTGCCCGGCTTCTGTCGGGCCAGCGCGATGAAATCCTGCAGCGTATTGACCGGCAGGGTCGCCGGCACGGTCAGCACGGTGTCGCCCTTCACCATCGACGCGATCAGCGAGAACGACTTCACCGGGTCGTACTCGAGCTTCTGCAGCACCGGCTGGATGGTGTGGGCGGTGTCGACCACCAGCAGCGTATAGCCGTCTGGAATCGCGCGCGCGACCAGCGCGGTGCCGATCACCGCGCCGGCGCCACCGCGGTTCTCCACCAGCACCGGGCGGCCCAGCCGCTCGGCGAGCCGGGGCGCCATCACCCGACCGACCATGTCGGTGCCGCCGCCGGCGGCGAACGGAACGACAAGGCGGATCGGCTTCGAGGGGTATGCCTCGCGCGGCTGTGCAAGGACGGACGCCGGCAGACCCGCGCCGATCGACAGCAGTGCCAGCGACAGGACCGCCATGTACCGCGGGCGATTCATCATGGTGCGCAGCGCGCCAGCGTGTCGTCGTCGAACTCCAGCCCGAGGCCGGCCTTCTGCGGCACCGCCAGCATGCCGTCCTGCATCTTCGGCACCTCCCTGAACAGCGGGCAGGACCAGGGCATGTACTCGACGGTCAGGCCGTTCGGTATCGCCGACACCAGGTGCACATGCACCTCCGGCAGCAGGTGGCTCACCACCGGCAGGTTGAACGCCTGTGCCATGCCGGCGATCTTCAGCCAGGTCGTGATGCCACCGGCACGCAGCACGTCGATCATCACGATGTCGACGGCGCGCGCCTCGATCATGTGCCTGAACGGCACCGACCCGTACACGTACTCCCCGGCGGCGAGGGGCGTCTTCAGGGTGCGCGCGACCTCGGCCATGCCGTGCGGATCGTCGTGCGCCACCATGTCTTCCAGCCAGTAGAGCCCGTACTGTTCCACGCGCTGCCCGATCGAGATCGCCTGGCGCACGTCCCAGCGCTGGTTGATGTCGCACATCAGGTCGACATCCGGCCCGATCGCCTCGCGCACGCGGCGGATGCGCTCCTCTTCCTTCGCTGGCGTGGTGGCACCGGGCAACGCGAGCTGCGTCTTCATCTGCCGCCAGCCCTGCTCGACCAGCGCGCGCGAGCCCTGCACGCACTGTTCGAGCGTGAAGTGGCGCATCAGCGCCCCGCTCGCATAGGTCGGAACCGAGGTGCGATGGCCGCCGGCCAGCGTCGACACCGACACCCCGAGCGCCTTGCCCTTGATGTCCCAGAGTGCGATGTCGATCGCGGCCAGCGCCAGGGTGAACAGGCCGCCCGGGCCGGCCGAGGCGCCGGCCGCGGCGCGCAACCGGTCGCCGATCGCCTCGATGCGCAGCGGATCGTCGCCGACGATCATGCCGGCGAGGATGTCCACGCACTGCTTCAGCGCCGGCGTCAGCGGCCCGCCGAAATGGGTGAGGCCGATGCCGGTGAGCCCGGGCTGGTCGGTATGCAGCGTGAGGGTGACGAAATTGCGCGTCCCGGCGACCATCGGCCCGCCGGCGAGTGGCTCGTCGGACGGCAGCATGGCGATCGTCGACTGGTGTCCGGTGATCTTCATCGTGCAGGTGCCTCTTCGTTCGCCGGGATGACCGGCAGCAGCAGGTAGGGGGAACGGCCGGGTCCGGCGTGCAGCGTCACCTTGCCACCGAACACCTCGGGTGGGCGGTCGGCCGGGTCGTCATGCAGGAACGGCCCGCAGCCGCGCATCGGGTGCTTCATGTTCGAGAGCGTGGCCGCTTCGCCTTCGTACTCGTAGTCGCGGCCACGCACCGAGAGTGCGATCCGGTAGCCCGCGGGTACCACGATCGAGGTCGGGATGATCTCGACGTCGAGTTCCACCACTTCGCCGGGCACCAGCGGCTGCAGCTCGTCGTGGGCATGGTAGGGCCGCCACGGCGTGCTCAGTGCAGGATCGAGCTTGCGGTGCGAGGCGCGCAGCCAGCCCTGCCCGATCGGCGTATGCGGATCGAGCGCCCCCTGGAACACGACCTCCGCACCGCCCGGTGCGAACACCCGGAGCACCGCGAAGATGTCTGCATCGGGGGTCGACGAGGACACGAAGAGCTTCAACGCAACCGGGCCGGTGACTTCGGTGTCGGCCTCGAGCGGCGGGGTGATGAAGGTGAGCCCGTCGCCCATCGCGGCGTACTCGACCGACTCGGTGGCGGCCGCCGGCTCGACATCCAGCCGCCGCGTCGACAGCCCGAGATGCAGCGGCGTCCACCGGGTGCGGGCGAGTGGCCATTCATTCTCGTGGCGCCTCACGAAGCGCTCGCCGGGATGGCGCACGTTCAGTTCGACCTTCGGCTGCCGGTGCCAGCCATTGTCCTCGCCCTTCAGGAAATGGTCGAAGAAGCGCTTCTGCAGGGCGACGCCGCGGTCGGTGTAGAAAGGCGCCCAGTGCGACCCTCCGTGAACCTCGAGCCACTTGTCGCCCGATGCCGCGCGCATGAAGCCTTCGAAGTTACCGCGCGGATGCAGTCCCTGCCCACCCCAGTTCGCACAGGACAGCAGCGGTACCCTGACCTTCGACAGGTCGGCCGAACGCTCCTTGTACCAGTCGTCGCACAGCGGCCGCCGCAGGTACTCGCCCCACATGTCCTCGCGGTTGCGCACGAGTTCGTCCTCGGGCAGCGTCGCCGGACCGCACACCAGTTCGCCGGTGGCGCGCGACCGCGCGCCGCGTTCGCCCACGCCGTGCTGCACCGTCTTGACCTGCATGTCCTGCCAGTTCTTGCGGAAAGTGCAGGCGATGCCGCCATGCCGGGCACCGTCGCGGTAGTTGTCCGCCCAGCCTTCCCAGACGCAGATCGCCGCCAGGTGCGGCGGCTGCGTGGCCGCCGCCCGCCACTGGTTGGCCGCGTAGTACGAGATGCCGTTCAGCCCGACCTTGCCGGTGCACCAGGGCTGGCGCGCGACCCATTCGATGCAGTCGTGGAAATCCTGCTGCTCGCGCGCGTTGTTGTGTGCGAGGTAGCCGGGGGAACGTCCGGCGCCGCGCGAGTCGAAACGAACCACCACGTAGCCGTCGGGAACCCATTTCTCAGGATCGACCACCTCCCAGTTCTGGTACCGGTTGCTGGTGCCCGACACGGCATCGGGATTCTCGCGGGCCATGATCTCCCACGCGGTCCTGTACCCGTCCTGGAACGCGAGTCCCTTGCCATACGGGCCATAGCTGGCCAG
>JAIENF010000292.1 GCA_019751575.1 Burkholderiales bacterium | reverse complement strand
CCCCGCAATCCCCACATTTTCTGAAAGGTCTGGGTGGCGCACGCTCCGGCTTGTGCGGTGCGCCAATGTCACGAGGGCAGGGGACATGAACCGCCCCGGCAAGGTGGCGCGGCAGTACGCGGCGCTGCCCTACAGCGTCGACGACGAGGAATACCTCGAAGGACTGGTGTGCGTGGCCGTGCCGGTCACCGACGAGCAGCAGCGCGTCTGGGCGACGGTGGCCGTGCACGGCCCGGCCGCTCGCATGCCGATCGACGCGGCACTGGCGCGCCTGCCCGAACTGCAGGCCGCCGCCGCCGCACTCGGCGAAACGTACCGGAGCAGCACCGCCCCCTGAAGCGCAGACAGGAGTTCCATCCGTAGAAGGCAGTACCGCAGCACCGCAGCAGGCAGCACGAGGCAGTCACATCGGCAGCACCTTCGAGCGGGACGCAGAGCCGGCCGAAGGCTTCATGGCGAGCCCGCCACCCGGGCTGGCCAAGCGACCCAACCGAGGAGGATGCAATGCCCAGCCAGACAACCCAGCCCGCCATCGCCGTTCGTTCATCGTCGACGTTCGCCCTGGCGGCCGTCGCCGCCGTCGTCGCCACCACGCTGGCGCTGCCCGCGCCGTCGCACGCGCAGCCCGCCTACCCGGTGAAGCCGATCCGCATGATCGTCAACTTCCCCCCCGGCGGCGGCACCGACGTCACCGCCCGCCTGATCCAGCCCTGGCTGGCGAAGGAACTGGGCCAGCCGATCGTGATCGACAATCGCGGCGGTGCCGCCGGTGCGGTCGGCGCCGAGATCGCCTCGCGCGCAGCCCCCGATGGCTACAACCTGCTCTGGACGCTGTCGTCGCACACGATCAATCCTTCGCTTTATGGGAAGCTCTCGTTCGACACCGAGCGCGACTTCGTCGCGATCACCCTCGGCGCCAACGCACCGCAGATCGTCGTGTCCAGCATGACGCTGCCGGTGAAGGACATCAAGGAACTGATCGCCTTCGCGAAGGCCAACCCCGGCAAGCTGTCGTATGCATCGCCGGGCGTCGGCTCTCCGGGGCACCTCGCCGGCGAGCTGTTCAAGCAGCGGGCCGGCATCAACATGCTGCACGTGCCGTACAAGGGGGCGGGACCTGCGATACCGGACGTGATCTCGGGCAACGTGCAACTGATGTTCGCGACCATGTCATCCTCGATGTCGCACGTGCGCGCAGGCAAGATGCGCGCACTCGGGGTGACCAGCCTCAAGCGTTCCGCGGGCGGACCGGACATCCCGGCCATCGCGGAGGGGCTGGCCGGTTTCGAGATGCCTTCATGGTTCGGGCTGCTCGCCCCGGCCGGCACGCCCCGTCCGATCATCGACCGGCTGCACCTGGCGATGACACGGGTGCTCGCCATACCGGAACTGCGCGAACAGCTGATCGCGCAGGGCGCGGACCCGGTGGGCAACACCCCCGACCAGTTCGCGGAACAGATACGCGAGGAGTTGAAGCTTTGGGCACAGTTCATCAAGCAGACAGGCATCAAGCCGGAATGACCGGCGGCACGCGCACCCTGCGGCATCTCGTCGACCACTGGGCCGGCGAGACGCCGCAGGCGCCTTTCCTCATCGCACCCGAGACGGGTGCGGTGATGACCTACGCCAGGCTGCAGGAGCACTGCCAGGAACTGGCGCGCGTGCTGCTGATGAACGGCCTGTCCCCGGGCGACACCGTGTCGCTGATGATGCACAACGGGTACCAGACCGCGCGGCTGCTGCTCGGCATCATGTACGCGGGCATGCGGGTGCAGCCGGTCAACCTGCTGTCCCAGCCGTCACAGCTGAAGTACGTGCTCGAGCATTCGGACACGCGGCTGGTGTTCTGCGCACACGAGTTCGTCGACCGGCTGCGTGCGCCGCTCGAGCAGATCACCGCTTCGGGCGACCGCGACATCGCGGTGTTCCCGCTCAACCCCGACCAGATCGACATCTTCGACGATCCGTACATCGCGCATGTGCCCTTGCCGCCGGTGTCCGAGGCGGACGAGGCGCTGCTGATGTACACCTCGGGCACGACCGGCGTGCCCAAGGGCGTGATCCAGACGCATCGTGCCGTCGTCTCGGGCGGCCTGTTCACGTCGCAGGCCCATGCGCTCGGCCCCGCCGACCGCGTGCTGTGCGCGCTTCCGCTGTACCACATCAACGGCCAGATCGTGACCACCGTCGCGCCGCTGGTGCACGGCGGTTCGGTGGTGATGCCGCACCGGTTCTCCGCATCGAACTTCTGGCAGCTGGCGGCGGAGCACCAGTGCACCTGGATCAACGTGGTGCCGACGATCATCGCCTACCTGCTGAACGGCCCGGAGCCGCAGTCGCTGGGGCTAGACGTCTCGCGCATCCGTTTCTGCCGATCCGCCTCGGCACCGCTGGCGCCGGAACAGCATCGCGCGTTCGAGGCGAAGTTCGGCATCGGCGTGATCGAGACGATGGGGCTGACCGAATCGAACGCACCGGCATTCACCAATCCGCTCGACCCGGCGCTGCGCAAGGTCGGCAGCCCCGGGCAGGCGTTCGGCAACGAAGCGAAGATCATCGATGGCGGCGGCCGCACCCTGGGCGCAGGCGAGCCGGGCGAGATCATGATCCGCGGCGACAACGTGATGAAGGGCTACTACAAGTCGCCGCAGCAGACGGCAGAGGCGTTCGACGCCGATGGCTGGCTGCATACCGGCGACATCGGCTACCTCGATGCCGACGGCTTCGTGTTCGTCACCGGACGCATCAAGGAACTGATCATCAAGGGCGGCGAGAACATCGCGCCGCGCGAGATCGACGAGGCGCTGCTGAAGCATCCGTGCGTGCTGGAGGCGGCCGCGGTCGGCATCCCGGACACGAACTACGGACAGGAGATCCTCGCCTGCGTGGTGGCCAAGCCCGGGATGACGGTCACCGCCGAAGAGCTGGTCGCTTTCTGCCGGGGCGAGCTCGGCCCCTACAAGACGCCGAAGCACCTGCTGCTGGTCGACGACCTGCCGAAGGGTCCGTCGGGCAAGGTGCAGCGGCTGAAGCTGGCGGAACGCTTTCCCGGCTGAGGTGGCGGCGTCCTGCTGCGCGGCCGACAGCCGCGGCGCCTACTCCAGCCGGATGTTCGCCTTCTGCACCACGCCCCGCCAGCGCCGGAGTTCATCGGCGATGTAGGCCGCGAACTCGCGCGGTGCGCGATAGTCGGTCTCCATCCCGTTGTTGATGAAATGCGTCCGGACCTCGTCGGTCGCCAGGATGGTGCGCACTTCGCCGGTGAGGCGCTGCACGATCGGGGCCGGGATGCCCGCCGGGCCCACCAGCCCCCGCCAGCCGGTGGTCAGGTACCCGGGCAACCCGGCCTCCTCCACCGTGGGCACGTCCGGCATCAGCGGGCTGCGCGCGGCGCCCCCCACCCCGAGTCCGCGCAGCCGGCCGGCCTTCGCATGCGGGATCACCGCCTGCAGGGTGATGCTGGACA
>JAIENF010000551.1 GCA_019751575.1 Burkholderiales bacterium | reverse complement strand
TCCCGTGGTCGGCGAGCAGCTGCAACAGCGTTTCGCGCCGGCCGAGGCTTTCTGCGACCAGCATCACGCGGCCGCCGTCCTCGGCGAACGCGGCGCAGAATGCGAGCAGGCGGGTGAGCGGCAGGTCGGCCTTGCGGTCGATCGCCAGCGGTGGCAACGGGGCGCTCGCGCCAGCCGCGATGATGCCGCCGTCGCCGGCATCGTCATCGGCCGCGCGCGAGACTTCGGCGGCTTCGACTTCGCGCAGCTGCGCCGGACTGGTGCCGGCCGGGCGCTCGACGGCCGTGGTCCGCAGGTCGAGGCGCGCATGGTCGCGCGTGGCGACGAAGAACTGTTCGGCCTGGATGAACAGCTGTTCCGGTGGCAGCAGCGGACGGTCGGAGTCCCCACGCAGCAGTTCATGGCGCGAACGTGTGTCGCCCCAGAATCGTGTCGCGGCCGCATGCGCGTCGCCGTGGACCACCAGCGCGGTGTCCGCGCCGAGGTAGTCGAACACCGTTGCCGTATGGTCGAAGAACAGCGGCAGGTAGTACTCGATGCCGGCGGGCGCGACCCGGTTGCTGACGTCCTTGTACAGCCGGCGCTTCGACGGGTCGCCCTCGATCGACGATCGGAAGTTCTGGCGGAAGCGGGTCACCGCCGCATCGTCGAGGGGAAACTCGCGCGCCGGCAGCAGCCGCACTTCCTGCACCGGATAGATGCTGCGCTGGGAATCGACGTCGAAGGTGCGGATCGTCTCGATGGTGTCGTCGAAGAGGTCGATCCGGTAGGGCAGGGGGCTGCCCATCGGGAACAGGTCGATCACCCCGCCGCGGAAGCTGAACTCCCCGGGCGAGACCACCTGCGACACGTGCGAATAGCCGGCGAAGGCCAGCCGCATCCGGAACCTGTCGATGTCGAGCGTCTCGCCGCGCTTGAAGAAGAACGTGTAGCCGGCCAGGAACTCGGGCGGGGCCAGGCGGTACAGGGCGGTGGTCAGCGGCATCGTGACCACGTCGAATGCGCCCTGGCTGATCTGCCAGAGCGTTTCGAGGCGCTCCGAGATCAGGTCCTGGTGCGGGGAGAACGCATCGTAGGGCAGGGTTTCCCAGTCGGGCAGCTGGTGCACGCGCAGCTTCGGGTCGAACCAGCCGATCTCCTCGCGCAGCCGCTGGCTGTCCGGGGCATCGGCTGCGAACACCGCGACCGGGCCGAACGCGGCTGCCCAGCGGGCGATCGCGAGCGCGTCGGCGGACGGGGCCAGCGGCGCGAGTCGCGACGGCCTGCCGGGCGTGGGGCGGGGGGCAATGGGAAAAACAGGCAAGGCTCGGTGTCGCCGCTTCGAAGGACCGCGATTATAGCGGCGCATCTCCGCCCGGCCGGTGCACCGTATACTTGCCGCGCCTTCAACGACCCCGGCCCGCCGTGATCAATCCGCCCCGCCTGCATGCGCTGGTCCCTGCCGCTGGACGCGGGGCCAGAATGGACGCCCCGATGCCGAAGCAGTACCTGCTGCTCGCGGGGCAGCCGATGCTCATCCATACGCTCGAGGCGCTCCTTGCAGAGCCGCGCCTGTCGAGCGTATGGGTCGTGCTGGCACCCGACGACGAGGATTTCACCGCGTCCGGGTGCGCATCGCGCCTGCAGCGCCATGACACTCGCGTGCGCGTGGCCCGTTGCGGCGGCGATACCCGTGCGGCGAGCGTGCGCAATGGCCTGCGCCTGCTGGCCGCGGGCTTCGACGCGGACGACTGGGTGCTGGTGCACGACGCTGCACGACCCTGCCTGCCGGCCGCGGCGCTTGCCCGGCTGATCGATACCCTGCTCGACGATCCGGTCGGCGGCCTGCTGGCGATGCCGGTGGCCGACACGCTGAAGCGCACGGATGGCGACGGACGGGTGGTGGCCACGCCCTCGCGCGAAGGGCTGTGGGCGGCACAGACGCCGCAGATGTTCCGGCTCGGCCGGCTGCTTCCCGCGCTCGATGCAGCGGTCGAGGCCGCGGCCCGGCCCGGTGGCCAGCCCGCCACCGACGAGGCACAGGCGGTCGAGGCCGGTGGTGCGCGGCCGAGGCTGGTGCTCGGCGACGCTCGCAACCTCAAGGTCACCTGGCCCGCCGACATCGCGCTGGCAGAAGGATTCCTGCAACACTTGATGGATACACGATGAGCAACGACCCGACGGGCTCCGCCCCACCACTGCCGATGCGCATCGGCAGCGGCTTCGACGTCCATGCGTTTGCCGAGGGCCGCAGGCTGGTGATCGGCGGCGTGGACATCCCGCATGAGCGCGGGCTCGAAGGCCATTCCGATGCCGACGTGCTGCTGCATGCGATCAGCGACGCGCTGCTCGGGGCGGCCGCGCTCGGCGACATCGGGCGCCACTTCCCGGATACCGATCCGCGCTGGAAGGGGGCGGACAGCCGCCGTCTGCTGCGCCACGTGTTCTCGCTGGTGGCGGAGCGTGGCTGGCGGGTCGGCAATGTCGATGCCACGATCATCGCGCAGGCCCCGCGCATGGCGCCGCATGTGGCGTCGATGGTCGCCAACATCGCGGCCGACCTCGACCTCGATGCGGGCGCGGTAAACGTGAAGGCCACGACCACCGAACGGCTCGGCTTCACCGGCCGCGGCGAAGGCATCGCGGCGCAGGCGGTGGCGACCATCGTCCGCGGCTGACGCCGGCCCCCCGGATGCCTGCTGCAGCACCGAAGCCTGCCTTGCCGGCGATCCCCGCGTGGCCGCGGCTGGCGGCATCGGCCATGCTCGCCGCGTGCGCGGACGTGCATGCCGCGGAATCGGTGCCCCGCGCAGCCCCGGTGGTGCTGCCCGAGGTCACGGTCACCGCCACCCGGGTCGAACGTGACCCGATGGACCTCCCGGTGTCGATCGACACGGTGGACCAGCGGACGATACGCGAGGCAGGCCCGCAGGTGAACCTGTCGGAGTCGCTGGGGCGCGTGCCGGGCATCGCGGTGCTGAACCGCCAGAACCATGCGCAGGACCTCCAGGTGTCGTCGCGCGGCTTCGGCGCACGAGCCTCGTTCGGCGTGCGCGGCATCCGCCTGGTTGCCGACGGCATCCCCGCGACGATGCCCGACGGGCAGGGGCAGGCGGCTTCGTTCAACCTGTCGTCGGCGGCGCGCATCGAAGTCATGCGCGGACCGTTCTCGAGCCTCTACGGCAACGCGGCAGGCGGCGTGGTGCAGGTGTTCACGGCCGATGGCCCGCCGCGGCCGACCTTTTCCGGCAGCGTGACCGGTGCATCGTACGGCACCACCCGGCTGGGCTTCCAGTACGGTGGCCAGCACGGGCCGGTGAACGCAGTGGTCGATGTGTCGCGATTCGAGACCGATGGTTTCCGTGCGCACAGCGGCGCACGGCGCGACCAGTCGAATGCCAGGGTGAAGTTCGACCTGGGTACGGCCGGCGTGCTGACCCTGGTCGGCAACATGCTCGACCAGCCCGGGACG
>JAIENF010000574.1 GCA_019751575.1 Burkholderiales bacterium | reverse complement strand
ACCCGGTCCCGATGGACGTAGCGCTGGCCTGACCGCGAGGCTTGCCCGCCGCCGTCGGCGGGCACCCGCAGCGCTGCCGTCATACCGACCCCCCCACCAGTTTCTGCCAGGACGGAGCCTTCCATGTCGGCTGTACTGAATCGCGAACAACCGTTTGTCGGCCAGCCCGAGTGCAGCGCCGCGTTGCGCACCGCGGTGGCAGCACGTACACGCGCCGAACTGCTGCCGCAGGTCGTTTCCATCGACGTGGACGGGACGTATCCGGGCGACTTCCTGCGCCGGCTGGGCATCGAACGCCTGTATGGCGCTGCGGTGTCCGCCGAGCGCGGCGGCCTCGGCCTCGGCCTGCACGGGTTGATCGAGGGCATGAGCGAGGTCTCGCGCGTGTGCGGTGCGACGGGCTTCATGGTCTGGTGCCAGTCGGCGCTGGTCTGGTACCTCGAGAACACGCCGAACGCCGCGCTGCGCGAGCGGCTGCAACGGCGGGTGATCGAAGGCGCCGAACTGGGCGGGACCGGGCTGTCGAACCTGATGAAGAGCGTCGCGGACATCGAGGAACTGAAACTGCGCGCGCAGCGCGTGGAGGGCGGCTACTGCGTGAACGGGGTGCTGCCATGGGTGTCCAACCTCGGCGACGGGCACTGGTTCGCCGCCGGCTGCAGGATGGACGATGGCGGCCGGGTGCTGCCGCTGTTCCGCTGCGGCGAGGGCGGCGTGCAGATCCGCACCGGCGGCCACTTCGTCGCGCTCGAGGGAACCGGCACGTTCGCCTGCCACTTCAAGGACGTGTTCGTCAGCGATGCCGACGTGCTCGCCCATCCCGGGCAGTTCGACGCGTTCATCGCGTGCATCAAGCCCGGCTTCATCATGATGCAGACCGGCATCGCGCTCGGGCTGATCGAGGACTGCATCGCCATCATCCGGCAGAGCGGGCTCACGCATGCGCACGTGAACCAGTACCTGGACGTGCAGGCCGACGAATTGCAGGCGCAGTACGACGCCGCACGCAGCACCACGCTGGACCTGGCGCGCCGCATCTCGGAAGGCCGGCCGTTCAGCAGGAAGGAAGTCCTGTCATGCCGCGTGCTGGGCTCCGAGCTTTCCCTGAAGGCCTCGATGGCGGCGATGCTGCACACCGGCGCGAAGGGCTATCTCACCCGCAATCCTGCGCAGCGACGCGTCCGGGAAGCGATCTTCGTCGCGATCGTGACCCCGGCGATCAAGCACCTGCGCAAGGAACTCGCCGCACTCGAGGCCTCCGCGGTCCATTGACCCGGACCTCATCGATCGACATCAACCACTGCGAAGGATCACCGATGAAGGCGCATGTTCCGGCAGGTGGCGGCTGCAGTTGCGGACGGCATGACAGCGAGGCGCAGCACCTGGCGGATGCGGCCGGGGAGGGCGACGAGGCGTTCCTGCAGCGCGGCCTGCAGGTGGCCATGCTGCGGGCGATGGTTCCCGACCCGCGCACGCGCCGGGCCTTCCTGCGCGCAGTGGGCCTGGGTCCTGCGCTGGCCGCGGTGTCTTCGGTGCTGCCCGGCGGTGCACTGGAAGCACTGGCGCAGGGCGGTGGGCCGCTCGAGAAGCGCGACCTGCGCGTCGGTTTCCTGCCGATCACCTGCGCCACGCCGATCATCTTCGCCCATGCTGCCGGGCTCTATGCCAAGGAAGGGCTCAACGTCACCATCGAACGCACCGCCGGGTGGGCGCTGGTGCGCGACCGGCTGATCGCGGGCGAGTTCGATGTTTCGCAGATGCTGTCGCCGATGCCGCTCGCGATCAGCGCGGGCCTCGGTTCTTCCGCGGTGCCGATGGTGATGCCGGCCCTGGTCAACCTGAACGGCAATGCGATCACGCTGCACATGAAGCACAAGGACCGGCGCGACCCGAAGACATGGAAGGGGATGCGCTTCGGCATCCCGTTCGAGTTCTCGATGCACAACTTCCTGTTGCGCGCCTACCTGTCCGAGGCCGGGCTCGACCCGGACAAGGACGTGCAGATGCGGGTGCTGGCTCCCGCGGACATGGTGGCCAACCTCAAGGCCGGCAACATCGACGGCTTCATCGTCGCCGAGCCGTTCAACCAGCGCGCCGTGTTCGAAGGACTGGGCTTCATCCACATGCTCACCAGCGAACTCTGGGACGGCCACCCGTGCTGCGCCTACGGTTCCACCGCCCAGTTCGCACGCCAGAACCCGAACACCTTCGCCGCCTTCGTGCGCGCGGTGCTCAGGGCGACACGCTTCGCGAACAACATGGACAACCGGAAAGCGATCGCCGAGATGGTGCATGGCCCGACCTACCTGAACCAGCCGCTGACCGTGGTCGAGCAGGTGCTGAGCGGGCGCTTCGCCGACGGGCTGGGGAACGTGAGGGACGTTCCCGGCCGCATCTCGTTCGAGCCGTTCCCCTGGCAGTCGATGGCGGTGTGGATGCTGGGCCAGATGGAGCGCTGGGGGCATCTCAAGCCGGGCACCAACATCAAGGCGCTGGCCGAACAGGTCTTCCTCGCGACCGACGCACGCAAGCACATGGCGGAACTGGGCATGGATGTCCCGAAGACCAATTTCCGCCGGCATATCGTGCTCGGCAGGCCTTTCGATGCGGTGCCTGGCGCGGCGCGCGGCTGACGCGCTCGCGCGGGAAAGGGCGTGGCCGGGCGGAGGCTGCCGCTAGCTGCATCCGACTGGGCCGGCGAACGCCGCCCGCAGTTCCAGCGCGACGACCTGCGTCACCTGCGAGGCGCTGAAGTTGTCGTCGGAGACCAGTACCAGCGTCGGCAGCCCGGAAGGCGAGGGTGGGCCCCAGCACATGCCCTCGATGTTGTCGGGTGCGAATGCAGTGCCGTCGTCGTGCGTGAGCGTGGACAGGTCGAGCACCAGGCGCTTGCGCATCGGTACCCAGGGGGCATCGCGCAGCGACTGCAGGCGGCTCACGTCGGTTGCGCCGCAGGCCGACGCGAGGTAGAGCCGGACGGAGTTGATGGCGAGCGGCGTGAACGAGCGCTCCAGCATGAGGAACGTGTGCTCGCCCAGGACGATGAGTTCGGTCAGGCCGTTGGTGGCCGGCATGCCCGGCAGCAGCGGGGGCACCACGACCGGGTCTGCCGGATACGCCCACGCCGGACCCGCGTGGCCGCTGTCCAGGTCGAACGACTGCACGCGCACCGGCGTGCCCTCCGCCGGTGAAGCGGCCGGGCCATCCTGCAGCAACGCGTTCTCCGTGGCGATCCATGCGCGACGGCGCGGCAGGTCCAGCCCGATGCTCTCGAAGGCGAGGTTGTCGCGTACGCCGCGGTCGGACGGATGCGTCCCGCTGCTCGTGCCGTACGGCAGGAACGCGGCCGGCAGCGCGAACTCGCGCGTCCACTCGCCACGCGTGGTCATCTCGCGCAGTGCCGGGCGAAGCACGCGTCCGGCGCTGCGCTGGC
>JAIENF010000134.1 GCA_019751575.1 Burkholderiales bacterium | reverse complement strand
AAAGGTCTTCGCTGCGCGCGGGCCGATCCCGGCAGACGCCTTGTTCCGCCTGTACTACACCGGTCAGGCCACGCCGCGGAAGACGACGCTTGCGCTTGCCACCACCGGCGGCAGCCCGGCGCCAAACGACTACCTCGAGTGGGGGCTGCCCAAGCCGCCGCCGATCGGCAACATCACCGGGTCGGGCGGCACGGGCTCGAACATCACGCGCGGCTACCGCTACACCTACCGCACGACCTGGGGCGAGGAGTCGCAGCCTTCGGACGTCTTCGAGCGCGTCGCGCGGGTCGACGACGCATGGGCGGTTACCGGACTTCCGGCGTCCCTCTCCGGCAAGTACTCGATCGCGAGCCTGCTCCTCTATCGCACCAATGGCACCTCTGCCGGGTCGGCGATCTACCAGCGGGTGGCGACCATCGCGATCGGCACGACGAGCTTCAGCGACACGGTGGCCAACGCCGCGCTGGGGCCTCGGCTGGAGACGGTGGGATGGACCCCGCCGCCGACCGACCTCGCGTACATGCTGTCGATCAACAACGGCATCATGGTGGGCATCAGCGGCAACACGCTGTGCTTCTCCGAGCCCAACCAGCCGCATGCGTGGCCGCTGCTCTACCAGATCCCGATGGACTCGGCCGGGATGGGCGCGGGTTTCTTCGGCAACACGGTGGTGGCAGTCACGAAGTCGCGGCCCTACGTCTTCACCGGCAGCCACCCGCAGACCATGAGCGGCGGCGCGATCAATTTCTTCGAGCCTTGCCAGTCCCCGCACGGGGTGGTGAGCTTCCCGTTCGGCGTGATCTACCCGGGGAAGAACGGATTGATCCTGGTCGGGTCCGGCGGGGTGATCAACGCCACCGAGCGCGTGCTTCGCCTGGCCAACTGGGAGTCGCTGAACCCGACGACCATCCGCGCGGTGAACTGGCGCAACCAGTACTGGGCGACCTACATCGACCCGGCGACCGGGCTGCGCCGCGGCTTCGTGTTCGACCGCGCCAACGAGCGCGAGCCGTTCGTCACGCTGTCGATCCCGATCGACGCCTTCTGGACCGATCAGGAGGGCGGCACCCTCTACTACCTGACGGACGGGGTGGTGTTCGAGTGGGACGGCGACGACAACAACCGACTGCAGCGGCAGTGGCGCTCGAAACTGTACACCTTCGGTCGGCCAGTCAACTTCGGCGCGGCGCGCGTCAGCGCGGACTTCGGGCAGTTTTCCGACAGCGCGGCCCGCGAGGCCGATCGGCTGGCGAATCTCGCCCACAACACCGCGCTGCTGGCCACTCCTGAGACATGGCCGCGCCTGGGCAACACGCGCGGCGAGTGGGGAGGCGCGTCGTGGGGAACCCATGCGTGGGCCGGTTCGGCGCTGCGCGGCGGCGGGAGCACGAACTTCGACGCGCGGACGCTGAACTTCGTCGGCATCTGCAAGGGCAAGACGATGTTCGTGAAGTCGCTGGTCGACGAAAAGCCGTTCCTGCTGCCGACCGGCAAGGGCGAAAGCTGGCAGTTCGAGTTGAACGGCAACGTGCGCGTGACCGACGTGCTGGTTGCCGAGACAGAAGCGGAAATCGGGTCGTGAAGAAGCCAGTCCTGCCTGAGCCGCAGTCGCTCTCACCTGAGCTCGCGTCGATCGTCGAGCCGATCAAGGAGCACTTGGACATCATCACCGGGCGCACTCGCGAAGGGAAGATCGAACGCATGGACGAAGCGACCGCGACGACGGCCGAATGTGCTGCGAAGCTGAACCAGATACTCGATCTGCTGCAAGGAGAAGCGTGATGATTGGCCAATGGGGGAAGCACGACCTGGGAGACGGGACGATCGCGGACGGCATCTGGCTCGACGACGGAGAGGGCGGGCGCTATTTTCAACATGGCGAGGGAACCAACGCCAGCGCATGGGAGGACTGGAAGCAGGAAGACACCAACACCAGCGCCTTTCTGCGAAGCGGCTTCATGGGCGGGCGATCGCTGGTCAGCCGCGATCCGGGAGGCGCGGTCGAAAACTGGCGCGAGCGCCAGTTCGCGTTGCGCGAAGGCTTCGATCCCTACGCCTATCGGACCGACAGGAACAAGCCGCCCGAGCTCGCCGACTTTTTCAACGCCTGGAACAAGATCCACATGGATCAATATGGCGAGGCGTACAACCGCCCGTGGGACAAGCACGGCGAATCGGCGCTTCGCGATAAGTTCGTCAAGCAATACGTCGACGCAGTGGCCGAGTACAACCAGATCCACGGCACGAACCTGCGGCCGGACCAGCAGGCGCTCCAGAACTTCGGCGCAGCGCCGACGTGGTACGCGGCAAGCGACCCCAGCGAGTCGCGCAGCGG
This sequence comes from Burkholderiales bacterium, assembly GCA_019751575.1. Lineage (GTDB taxonomy): Bacteria > Pseudomonadota > Gammaproteobacteria > Burkholderiales > CAIKXV01 > CAIKXV01. The sequence continues at coordinate 1,091 of JAIENF010000134.1, read as the reverse complement.
CGGCTTCTTCAAGTCCGGCCTGGGTCAGTTCGTGCTGACGGTGGGCTCCATTATGGGGGCGCCTTACCTGTCCGCCTTCCTTGGCGGCGGCCTGGCCGGATCGGCTGGCACCGGCGCTATTCTCGGCGGCGGCCGCGCGGCAGCCACGGGCGGCGACGTGCTGCAAGGCGCCCTGATGGGTGCGGCTGGCGGCGCCGCGAGCTATGGCCTGAGCGGCGCCACCGGGTCGGCCGGCCTTGACGGCAGCGGCGCCAGCGCGGAAGCGTGGTCCGACTGGGGAACGAGTGGCCCCGGCTGGACGAGCGGCGGCGACCTGCCGGTGGGCGGCTACACCGGCGCGGGCGGGATTCCCGACGCAGCCGCTGGCGGCGCCGAAATGTGGGGCGGCGCCGACATGTTCGGGGAAGGGGCGGGCGTCGATCTGAGCACTGCCGACTGGGTGAGCGGCGGCGATCTGGCGACTGGCGGGTTCACGGGTGGCGCAGGCATCCCGGCAGTGGCCGGCGGCGGCGCAGCGGTAGCCGGCAGCGGTGGCATGTCTTCGACCGCTGCAACGACGGCTGCAACGACCGCCACCGGTGGGGCCGCGGCGACGGGCGGGCTGACGGGCAATGCGTCGGTCGATTCGGTGATCAGGGGCCTGTCTGCCGCCGGCATCCCGCAGGCGCTGATCGGTTCCGTCGTGAGCAATCTGGTGGCCGACGGCCTGTTCGGCGCCGGTGATGCGCGCGACGCAGCCGAGCGATACAGCAACGCAGCCGCTGCTGCGATCGGCCAGAACCAGCAGATCACGATGGAGCAGTACAACCGCTGGAAACAGCAGTACGCGCCGCTGGAAGACGAGTTGATCGGCCAGGCGCGGCGCGGCATGGGCAACGAGGAAGTGGATTCGATCATGGGTCGAATCAACGCCGATGCGACCGAGCAGTTCGGCCGCACGCGCGAGAACCTGAGCGAGGAATTCCGGCGGCGCGGCATCGCCCCGGGATCGGGCGCCGAAATCCTCGGCCTGTCCGAGCTCGCGGCCTCGGAGGCGGCGGCCAAGAACGGCGCCCAGACGACCGCGAAGGAAGGCATCCGTCAGTTCAACC
>JAIENF010000311.1 GCA_019751575.1 Burkholderiales bacterium | reverse complement strand
ACGTCGATGTCAGGCTACCAGGAGATCCTGACCGATCCGTCGTACGCCGGCCAGATCGTCACGCTCACCTATCCCCATATCGGCAACGTCGGGGTCAATCCGGAAGACGTCGAGTCGGCGCGTGTCTTCGCCGCCGGGCTCGTGATCCGCGACCTGTCGATGGTTGCCAGCAATTTCCGCTCGACCCAGTCGCTCACCGGCTACCTCGAGGCGGCGGGCGTGCCGGGCATCGCCGAGATCGATACCCGCAAGCTGACCCGCATCCTTCGCGAGAAGGGGGCACAGGGCGGTTGCCTGGTCGCCGGCGCGACTGCCGGTGCAACCCTCGACGCCGACCGTGCCCTCGCCGCGGCACGCGGATTCCCCGGGCTTGCCGGGATGGACCTGGCGCAGCAGGTCACCTGCAGCGCGGCGTATCCGTGGACGGAAGGGGTCTGGGCGCTCGGCAGCGGTCACTCGACGCCAACCGATCCGCGTTTCCACGTGGTGGCCTACGATTTCGGCGTGAAGCGCAACATCCTGCGCATGCTGGCCAGCCGCGGCTGCCGGTTGACCGTGGTGCCGGCGAAGACGCCCGCGGCCGAGGTGCTCGCGATGAAGCCCGATGGCGTGTTCCTGTCCAACGGGCCGGGCGATCCTGAACCCTGCGACTACGCCGTGTCTTCGATCCGCACGCTGCTCGACCATGAAGTGCCCCTGTTCGGCATCTGCCTCGGGCACCAGCTGCTCGGCCTCGCCAGCGGCGCGAAGACGCAGAAGATGAAGTTCGGCCACCACGGTGCCAACCATCCGGTCCAGGACCTCGACACGAAACGCGTGATGATCACCAGCCAGAACCACGGCTTCCAGGTCGACCCGGACACGCTGCCGTCCACCGCGCGGATCACCCATGTCTCGCTGTTCGACGGCAGCCTGCAGGGCTTCGAGCGTACCGACCGCCCGGCGTTCTGCTTCCAGGGCCATCCCGAGGCGAGCCCGGGGCCGCACGACATCGACTACCTCTTCGACCGCTTCATCCGCCTGATGGAGGCGCGCAGTGCCTAAGCGTACCGACATCCAGAGCATCCTGATCATCGGCGCCGGGCCGATCGTCATCGGCCAGGCCTGCGAGTTCGACTATTCCGGTGCGCAGGCCTGCAAGGCGCTGCGCGACGAGGGCTACCGGGTGATCCTGGTCAACTCGAACCCGGCGACGATCATGACCGACCCGGGCCTCGCGGACGCCACCTACATCGAGCCGATCACCTGGCAGATGGTCGAGCGGGTGATCGAGATCGAGAAGCCCGACGCGCTGCTGCCGACCATGGGCGGCCAGACCGCGCTCAACTGCGCGCTCGACCTCGCCAAGCATGGCGTGCTCGAGAAGCACGGCGTCGAGATGATCGGCGCCTCGCGCGAGGCGATCGACAAGGCGGAAGACCGCGAGAAGTTCAAGCGCGCGATGGCGAAGATCGGCCTGGCCAGCCCGCGCTCGGCGCTCGCGCACAGCATGGAAGAGGCGCTGCAGGTCCAGGCGGTGGTCGGTTATCCGACGATCATCCGCCCGTCGTTCACGCTGGGCGGCACCGGCGGCGGCATCGCCTACAACCGCGAGGAATTCGTCGCGATCATCGACCGCGGGCTCGAGGCCTCGCCGACCAAGGAAGTGCTGGTCGAGGAATCGGTGATCGGCTGGAAAGAGTTCGAGATGGAGGTCGTGCGCGACCGCAACGACAACTGCATCATCGTGTGTTCGATCGAGAACCTCGACCCGATGGGCGTGCATACCGGCGACTCGATCACCGTCGCGCCGGCGCAGACGCTGACGGACAAGGAATACCAGATCCTGCGCAACGCCTCGATCGCCTGCCTGCGCGAGATCGGCGTCGAGACCGGCGGCTCCAACGTGCAGTTCGCGATCAACCCGGCCGACGGCCGGATGGTGATCATCGAGATGAACCCGCGCGTGTCGCGTTCGTCGGCGCTGGCCTCGAAGGCCACCGGCTTCCCGATCGCCAAGGTCGCCGCCAAGCTGGCGGTCGGCTACACCCTGGACGAACTGCGCAACGAGATCACCGGCGGTGCCACGCCGGCCTCGTTCGAGCCCTCGATCGACTACGTGGTCACCAAGGTGCCGCGCTTCGCCTTCGAGAAGTTCCCGCAGGCCAACTCGCGCCTCACCACGCAGATGAAGTCGGTGGGCGAGGTGATGGCGATGGGCCGCACCTTCCAGGAATCGCTGCAGAAGGCCTTGCGCGGCCTGGAGACCGGCGTCGACGGCTTCAACCTGAAGACGGTCGATCCCGAGACCATCGCCGACGAACTGACCTATCCCGGCCCTGAGCGCCTGTGGTTCGTCGCCGATGCGTTCGGCGTCGGCATGTCGCTCGAGGAAGTGCAGCGGCTGACGCGCATCGACCCGTGGTTCCTGGTGCAGATCAAGGAGCTGGTCGACATCGAGCTCGCGATCGAGAAGCGTTCGCTCGAGGACATCGACGGTGCCGAACTGCGCCAGCTCAAGCGCAAGGGGTTCTCCGACCGCCGGCTTGCCTACCTCACGAAGGCAACCGAGGATGCGGTGCGCGAACGGCGCCATGGCTTCGGCATCCGCCCGGTGTACAAGCGGGTCGATACCTGCGCGGCGGAGTTCGCGACGTCCACCGCCTACATGTATTCCACCTACGACGAGGAATGCGAATCGCATCCGACGTCGAACCGGAAGATCATGGTGCTCGGCGGCGGCCCGAACCGCATCGGGCAGGGGATCGAGTTCGACTACTGCTGCGTGCATGCCGCGCTGGCCCTGCGCGAGGACGGCTTCGAGACCATCATGGTCAACTGCAACCCGGAGACCGTGTCGACCGACTACGACACCTCCGACCGGTTGTACTTCGAGCCGCTGACGCTCGAGGACGTGCTCGAGATCGTCGAGATCGAGAAGCCGTTCGGGGTGATCGTGCAGTTCGGCGGCCAGACGCCGCTCAAGCTGGCGCGCGACCTCGAGCGCTGCGGCGTGCCGATCATCGGCACCTCGCCCGATTCGATCGACGTCGCGGAAGACCGCGAGCGTTTCCAGAAGCTGATCCACAAGCTGAAGCTCAAGCAGCCGCCGAACCGCACCGCACGCAGCGCGCAGAAGGCGATCGCGCTGGCGGAAGAGATCGGCTACCCGCTGGTGGTGCGCCCGAGCTACGTGCTGGGCGGCCGGGCGATGGAGATCGTGCACCGTCAGGCCGACCTCGAACGCTACATGCGCGAGGCGGTCAAGGTGTCGAACGATTCGCCGGTGCTGCTCGACCGCTTCCTGAACGACGCGATCGAAGTCGACGTGGACGCCGTGAGCGACGGCAAGGTGGTGCTGATCGGCGGCGTGATGGAACACATCGAGCAGGCCGGCGTGCACTCGGGCGATTCCGCCTGCTCGCTGCCGCCGTACAGCCTGTCGC
>JAIENF010000337.1 GCA_019751575.1 Burkholderiales bacterium | reverse complement strand
CACGGCGGACAGGCAGGCCGGCCCGGGATGGATCACCGTGGCCAGGTGGGTGTCGTCGAAGTCGAGGATGTTGCTCGCGTAGCCGTTGACCAGGGCTGCGGTCAGCGCGTCGGTGCGCACGCCGAGGCCGAACAGGCGGGCGGCAGGGGCACCGGCATACGGCCGGAGCGCAGCCCAGAGCAGGCCTGTCGCAGGATCGTCGGCCCCCCCGAGGATGCAGCCGAACGAATTGAGGAATGCGCGGCGCGCCTCGGCAAGCGCCGCCGCCGAGCTGCTGCCGGCGGTGCGTTCCATCGGGTGCAGCGCGGCGAAGCGGGCGAGGGCGAGCGTGGGTGCCGACGCTGTCCGGGCCGAGGCATGGATCGTGTTCGAGGGTGTATTCATCAGGTTACTTTAGCACCGGGCAATGCCGTGCGGCGATGCCCGGGCCATGGCGCCCTCCCTGGTGCTAAGGTGGCGTTAAGGTGCGTGAAGATATAGTCCCCTCGACGCCGGCCACCACGGAGAATGCCTCTTGAACACGACTGTCCCTTCGTCTTCCCGGCGCGACAGGCGCAGGCTTCGCGCAGGCCCGGCCTTTCCGGCGCTCGCCGCGCTCCTCATGGTCCTTGCGAGCCCGCTGCAGGTTTCCGCCCAGCAGCCGGCATCGGCTGCCGCGAAGGTCTATGCCGAAGTCTGCGCGGCCTGCCACGCGACCGGCGTGGCCAATGCGCCGAAGCTGGGCGACCGGGTGGCATGGTCGCCGCTGATCAAGGAAGGACAGGCGGTGCTCACCGCGCACGCCTGGGTCGGCGTTCGCGCGATGCCGGCGAAGGGGGGGCGGCCGGACCTCTCGCTCGAGGCGTTCTCGGGCGCGGTGGCGCACATGGCGCGGGCCGCAGGCGGCGACTGGAAGGAACCCGATGCGGCGATGCTCGGCCGCATCCGCGCCGAGGAAGCGAAACGCATCGCGGCGCTCAAGGCGAAGAAATGAACGCGGCGATCCGGTCGGCCGCATCGCCCATCCAGTTCAGGGGACGCGCGAGCGACCCGACCAGCGTGCGGTGGCCGAGCGTCTCGTAGGGTATGGCCATCACCGGCGTGCCCAGGTCGCGCAGCCGGCGAGCGAGGTTCTCGCTGTTGTGCGGGCCGACCAGGTTGTCATGGGTCGCATAGAGCAGCAGCGAGCGCGGCGCGCCCGCCGACACCACGTTGATCGGCTGGGTTGCCGGTGAAGTGTCGGGCCAGCCGAACACGGCACGCGTGGTCCGTCCGGTCAGCGGCAGGAAGTCGTATGGCCCGGCGAGGCCGATGAACCCGGCCAGCCGCCGGCTGTCGAAGCCGGCCGCCTTCGCGTAGCGCGGGTCGAACGCGACCATCGCGGCGTTGTAGGCGCCGGCCGAATGCCCGCCGATGACCACCCGCGAGGGATCGCCGCCATGCCTCGCCGCGTTGTCCATCGCCCAGCGCACGGCCCGGGCGCTGTCGTCGATGAACTCGGGAAACTTCACTTCCGGATGCAGGCGGTAGTCGGGCACCACGGTGACGATCCCCCGCGCAGCGAAGGCCTCGCCGACGAAGCGGTAGAAGGTGCGGGTGCCCGAAGTCCATGCGCCGCCGTAGAAGAACACGAACACCGGCGCGGCCTCGCGCTTCTCCAGCGGCATGTAGACATCCAGTCGCTGCCGCGGATGGTCGCCGTAGGCGATGTCGGGCGACAGCCGGTAGGTATCCGCGGGTACCCGGCGCTCGAGTGCGGTGATCGGCGAGCAGGCCTGGAGCAGCGACGTGGCTGCTCCGGCGAGGCCGAGTCGAAGGATGCGACGGCGGGGAGCGGTTGGCATGGGCCGGATTATCCGGCCCATGCCCTCACTTCAGGATCTGGAACAGGTTGTTGAAGTTGTCCGTCCAGAGGCGCCACTGCGGCTTCGCCTCGACCGGCTGCGCGACTGCCTTGATCGCCGCCTTCTGCAGCATCGCTTCGTTCCGGCTGACCAGCACCCAGTCGGAGCTGGACAGGAAGCGGTCCTTGCGGTCGCTGGGTTCGTCCGACACGATCACCGACTTGAGGCCCATCTCGTCGGCGATGCGGCGCACCACCGGAGGCAGGTCGAGGAAGCGGTTGGTCACGTGGAATGCGATCACGCCATCCGGCTTCATGTGCCGCAGGTAGACCTCCATCGCCTCCTTCGTGATCAGGTGGGTCGGGATCGAATCGCTCGAGAATGCGTCGATCGCCAGGACGTCGAAGCCCTGCGGCGCCTCGCGCTCGAGCTGCAGGCGTGCGTCGCCGAGCACCACGTCGACCTTGGCCTTGGTGTCCTGCAGGAAGCTGAACCAGTACCAGGCGATGTCCACGACCTGCGGGTTGATCTCGTACATCCGGTAGCGATCGCCCGGCCGGCCATAGGTGGCCAGCGTGCCGGTGCCCAGGCCGATCACGCCCACATGGCGCGGGCCTTCCTGGCTGCTGGCGATCGCCAGCCCGATGCCCGAAGCCGGGCCGTAGTAGCTGGTCGGATCCATCTTGCGCGCCGGGTCGAGGCGCTGCTCGCCGTGCAGGATCACGCCGTGGACGAGGCTGCGTACCGCCTCGGGGTCGGTCTTCGGATCGCCGTAGTCCTTCACCCGCACGACGCCGTAGAAGTTGCGCTGTATCGTCAGCGAGTCGTCGAGCTTCTCCTTCACGTAGATGCCCGACTGGACGGTGGTGAAGACCAGCACGCCGACCGCCACGACCAGCCCGTAGATGGGTGCCTTGCGCACGCGGATCAGCGCCAGCAGCGCCACCAGCACGAAGCCGATGCCCAGTTCCCAGTAGCCGCTGAACACGTGCGGTGCGATCACGCCCACGGCCAGGCCGCCGAGCGCGCCGCCCAGCGAGATCATCAGGTAGAACGTGGTGAGGTAGCGCGGCGCCGGCTTGATCAGCGTCAGCTCGCCATGGCAGAACATGCACAGCACGAACAGGCCTGCGCAGTAGAGCGGGATCGCGACCTTGATGTTGAGGGTGATCTCGTTCGAATGCAGTCCCCAGGCCATCACGCACAGCAGCGCCCCGCCGATCAGCATCAGCGGCACCCGCCGGTACCAGCCCTGCGAGTCGAAGCACAGGATGAAGGTCAGCAGGTAGAGCGACAGCGGCACGATCCACAGGAACGGCACGGAGGCGATGTTCTGCGTCATGTGGCTGGTGAGCGTGAGCAGCAGCACCGAGCCCATCGCCGACAGCGACAGCCACATCAGCAGGGCGCTCCACGTCGGCGGCTGGGACGCCGCGTCGCCTGCGGCCCCGGTCGACGGTGCGGTGCGCGATGGCGCGACGTCGACCGGGACGGTGCTGGAGCGGAGCCCGTACACCGCGGCCGCCGAGCACAGCACGACGAACACGACATAGCCGGCGGACCAGCCCCACGACTGGACGAACGTGTTGACCCAG
>JAIENF010000410.1 GCA_019751575.1 Burkholderiales bacterium | reverse complement strand
GTGGCGGAAGGGATGATCGCCCCGCTGTTGGCCCCGCTGGTCGCCCTGCTGGCGTCGGCGGCGATGCTCGCCTGGCTGCTCGGCCCCGGCCGCGCCCGCCTGCCGATGGACCGGCCGAACGAACGTTCGCTGCACCAGGTACCGGTGCCGCGCAGTGGCGGCATCGCAGTGGTCGCAGGCGTGCTCGCAGCCTGCATGGCGGACTGGCCTGCGCAGGCCGTGGTCGCCGGCTGCGTGCTGGCGCTGGCGGCACTGTCGTTCGCCGACGACTGGCGCGGCATGCCGATCGCCGTGCGCTTCGGCATGCATGCCATGGCCGCCGCGGCCTTCGTCGGCCTCGCGCTGCCACCCATGCCGTTGCCGCTGCAGGCCGCCACGGCCTTCCTGATCGCATGGTCGATCAACCTGTACAACTTCATGGATGGCTCGGACGGCCTGGCCGGCGGCATGGCAGTGATCGGTTTCGGCACGTACGCCGCGGCGTTCGCTTTCGCCGGCGATCCGGCGCTGGCATCGCTGTCGCTGTCGATCGCCGTCGCCGCGGCCGTCTTCCTCAAGGCGAACTTCCACCCGGCACGCATCTTCCTGGGCGACGTCGGCTCGGTGCCGCTCGGCTTCCTGGCCGGCGCGCTCGGCGCCGCCGGCGTCGCACAGGGATGTTTCCCGGCCTGGTTCCCGTTCGTGGTGTTCGCGCCCTTCTTCGCGGACGCGACCGCGACCCTGCTGCGCCGGATCCTCCGCGGAGAGCGCTTCTGGCAGGCGCACCGGCAGCACTACTACCAGCGGCTCGTCCAGATGGGATGGGGACATCGCCGGACCGCGCTCGCGGAATACCTGCTGATGGCCATCGGCGCCGCGACGGCCCTGGCGGCGCTATGGCTGCCGCAGGCCATGCAGTTGCTGCTGCTCGGCGCCTGGGGCACGGCGCTGCTCGCCGCAATGGCCGCAGTGGACCGCCGCTGGCAGCGGCGGGCGCCGGCCAGCCCTCCCCCGCCGTAGTATCATGCAGGGGTCATGTCCGTTCAGTCCGGCAGCCCCCCCGATCCCTGCATGAGCGGGCCTGGCCTTCCCGGCGCCGGTTCCTGCTGATGCGCGTCAGCGTCCGTTCGCGCACGGCGCTCGCCTTCGTCCATGACGTGGTGGCGGCCGGCGCTGCCTGGTGCGCGGCGTTCTGGCTGCGCTTCAACCTCGAGGTCCCTGAGCCGCACTTCAGCGCGATGCTCGCATCGCTGCTCTGGGTGGTACCGCTGCAGGCCGCGGTGTTCTGGCTGTTCGGGCTCTACCGCGGCATCTGGCGCTATGCGAGCGTGGCCGACGTGCAACGCATCGCCGTCGCCGTCCTGGTGGCGACCATGGCAGTGGCGATGGTGCTGCTGCTGCTGGGCCGACCGACCGGCGTGCCGCGGTCGGTGCTGATACTCGACCCCCTGTTGCTGGCGATGGCCATGGGCAGCAGCCGCATGCTCTACCGGATGTGGCGCGAGCGGCGCCCGTCACGGTCGGGGATCGCGCGTTCGGTCTACGTGCTGGGCGCCGGGGACGCTGCAGCAGGACTCGTGAAGGAATTCTCGCGCAGCAGCGAATGGCGGGTGACCGCATTGTTCGACGACAACAGCGCGCGGCACGGCCGCGCCATCCACGGCGTCAAGGTGCTCGGTCCGCTGGACAGGCTGGGCGAGGCCCTGCCCACCGTCCCGGCCACGCATGCCATCATCGCGATGCCTTCGGCGAGCCACCAGGACCGCAAGCGTGCAGCCGACCTCGCCACCGCCGCGGGCCTGCAGGTGCTGACCGTGCCTTCGTTCGACGACCTGATCAGCGGCAAGGTCACGGTGTCGCAGATCCGCGCGGTTGAACTCGACGACCTGCTCGGGCGCGACCCGGTGGTGCTGGACAGCGACGGACTCAAGGACTGGATCGCCGACCGGGTGGTGCTGGTCACCGGTGCCGGCGGGTCGATCGGCTCGGAACTGTGCCGGCAGATCGCGCGCTTCGGCCCGCGCCAGCTGGTGATGGTCGAATCCTCCGAGTTCGCGCTCTACCAGATCGAGCAGGAGTTCAGCAGTGCCGAGGCTCGCCCGGGATCCGCCCCGGTCCCGATCGTCGCCATCGCCGGCGACGTGCGCTCGCCGGTCCGCATGGCGCAGGTCCTTTCGCGCTTCCGTCCGACCGTCGTGCTGCATGCAGCCGCCTACAAGCACGTGCCGCTGATGGAGACCGACAACTGCGCGGAGGCGGTGCTCAACAACGTCGCCGGCACCTGGTCGGTCGCACAGGCGGCGATCGATGCCGGCGTCGAGAAGTTCGTGCTGGTATCCACCGACAAGGCGGTCAACCCGACCAACGTGATGGGCGCCACCAAGCGCCTGGCCGAGATCGTGTGCGAGCGCCTGCAGGAGACCACCACCGGCACGCGGTTCGTGATGGTGCGTTTCGGCAACGTGCTGGGCAGCGCCGGCAGCGTGATCCCGCGCTTCCGCGACCAGATCGCAGCCGGCGGCCCGGTCACGGTCACCCATCCCGAGATCACCCGCTTCTTCATGTCCATCCCCGAGGCCGCGCAACTGGTGCTGCAGGCAGGCCTGATGGGCAAGGGCGGCGAGATCTTCGTGCTCGACATGGGCGAGCCGGTACGCATCGCCGACCTGGCGCGCTCGATGATCCGGCTGTCCGGGTTCAGCGATGACGAGATCCGCATCGTCTACAGCGGACTCCGCCCGGGCGAGAAGCTGTTCGAGGAACTGCTCGCCGACGACGAGCAGACCCTGCCGACGCCGCATCCGAAGCTGCGCATCGCGCAGGCACGGCAGGCCCCGGACGGTTTCCTCGAGCGCCTGCACGACTGGATAGACACCCTGCAGGTCGAGTCGCCCCCAGACGATGCAACGGTGAAGCGGCGGCTCGCCGGCTTCGTGCCGGAGTACGACGCGCAGGGCCTGGGGCCCGCGAACATCGAGAGGCCTGAACGTGCCGGCGTCGCGCGCTGAGCTCTTTTCCCGCGCGCTTGCATTGCGCGCGGAGGGGCGGCTCTACGACCTGCAGAGCCCGGGGCTGGAGGACGTCTTCCGCGGCAGCGTCGACCGCTTCGTCGAGATCGCCTACCGCCTCCAGGGGCGATCGCGAGTGCTGGACGCAGGCGCCGGGCATGGCATGCTGGTCGCGCTGCTGTCGGCCTTCGGCCACCATTGCGAGGCCATCGACCACGAGGACATGCGCTCGCGCTATCCGGTCGCCTACGGTACCGACGGGCCAGGCCGGCACCGGGGGCCGCCGATCGGCTTCGCGGCGTGCAACATCGAGGTCGATCCGCTGCCGTTCGGCGACGACGCGTTCGACGCGGTGGTCTGCTGCCAGGTGCTGGAACACTTCAGCCACTCCCACCTGCCGGC
>JAIENF010000601.1 GCA_019751575.1 Burkholderiales bacterium | reverse complement strand
GCACCGCTGGCAGTGCTTGCGCGGCTCGCGGGAGTCGATGAAGGCCGGGCGCGGGTACGGCTGGCTTCGCTCGCGCGCCAGTCGCCGCTGTTGCGCGACGAACCCGACGGCTACCGCGTGCCGGTCGCGATCGGTCGGTCGTTGCAACGCGGGCTGCATGCCGACCATCGACACACGGCACTGGCCGCGCGGCTGTGTGCGATCGCGGTAGAGCTCGAGGGCCTCGGCCAACGCAGTCCCGCCGCAGCGGCCTACCGCGCTGCCGGCGCCGAAAGCGATGCGCAGCGCCTGAGCGGGCGCACCGCGCTGCCGGTGCATGGCGATCCGGGTGCGTCCGCCTCGACACGGGAAGGTGCCGGCGACGATGCAGTGGATCCTTCCGCCGAGGCGGCGGCACCGCCGGTACGCAGGCCCCTGCCGCTGCGACGGCTTGCGGGCCTTGCGCTCGCGCTGCTGCCGCTGTCGCTCTGGACGGTGACGCCGCCGGACGGGTTGAGTGTCGCGGGCTGGCAGGCGCTGCTCACCGTGGTCGCGGCGGCGATCCTGTTCGCCACCGAAGCACTGGCCGAAGAGGTGATCGCGCTGGCGCTGGTCGCGTCCTGGGTGGTCACCGGACTGGTGGCGCCGCGCGTGGCGCTCGACGGTTTCGCCAGCCAGCCGTGGATACTGGTCCTCGCGGTGCTTGCCGTGGGTGTTGCCGTGGGCAATACCGGGCTCATGTATCGGGTTGCGCTCGCCGCGCTTGGCCGGCGCCCCGCCGGATTTGCCAGCCGTTGCGTGACGCTGGCGCTGGTCGGGGCTGCGGTCACGCCCACGCTGCCCAACGCGACCAGCCGCACCGCGCTCGCCGCGCCGATGGTGCGCGAGATCGCGGAGGCGCTGGGCTTCGCGCCCGGCGGGCGGGCCGCGACCGGCCTGGCACTCGCTGCCCTGATCGGCTTCGGGCAGATGGCCGGCCTGTTCCTCACCGGCTCATCGGTCGGCCTGCTGGTGCACGGGCTGCTGCCCGACGAGATCCGCGCCGAGTTCGGGTTTTCCGGCTGGTTCGTCGCGGCGCTTCCGCTGCATGTGCTGCTGTTCGCGGGCGGCCTGTCGGCGGTGGTGTGGCTCTATCGGCCATCGAGCACCGCCGTGAATCCCGGCGACCGGCTGGCGCTCCAGCGCGCGGTGCTCGGTCCGATGCGCGCGGACGAGAAGCTCTGCCTTGCCGTGCTGGTCGGCCTGATCGCGGGCTTCCTCACCGAGCCGTGGCATGGCATTAACGGTGCCTGGCTCGGCGTCGGCGCACTGGTCGTGCTCGCGTTGGGCAGGGCGCTGGACACGACGATGGTGCGCACCGGCGTCAACTGGCCGTTCCTGCTGTTCTTCGGCGCGATCTCCAGCCTGGCGACCGTGTTCAGCACGCTGGGCATCGATGCCTGGCTCGGTGCCCGCCTCGCGGGCGTGATCCAGTCGATGGCGCTGGGCAGCCTTTCGTTCTGCCTGGCACTCGCGGTCGTCGGCTTCTGCCTGTCGTTCATCGTGCGCTGGCAGGCTGCCGCGCCGCTGCTCACGCTGGTGGCGCTGCCCGCGGCGGGCGCGGCCGGCGTGCATCCATTCCTCGTGGCGCTGGTCGCGCTGGTATCGACCCAGGTCTGGTTCCTGCCCTACCAGAGCACGGTCTACCTGGCTCTCTACCACGGCTCGGGCGAGTGCTTCTCGCACCGCCATGCCCGCGCGCTCGCCTGGCTGTGGGGTGTCCTGGTGCTTGCGTCGATCGCGCTTGCGATGCCGGTCTGGCGATCGATGGGGCTCGTCAGCGCCTGACCATTCCGGTGCATCCATGCCACTGGGCGCGAAAAAGTTTGCATATGTGAAAAACGGCCTTGTTTGCACTTTGCGGGAAAAGGTCTCAGCACGGATTCTCCCATTGAGGTAGATTCCGGCGCTCACGAATCCGCAGAAGCATCCGGTAACAGGATGCGAAAGAACGAATGGGGCCATCAGGGGGGGCTGGACGCCGCGTTCCGCAGGCGTCTTGCCCATCGTTGCCGTTGTCATGCGAAGGATGTCCGCAGTCCGGGCATGCTGTCGTGCCTGCGCTGGCTCGCAGCCCCGATGGGCGGCCACGCCCGGTCCGCCATTCGTCCGGCGGATGGGCGTCGACCGCGCGGCGAGCGCTGGCGCTGGCGGCCGTGGCATTCGCGTGCGCTGTGCCGGCGCAGGTCCTCGCACAGGCTGACCTCATCCTCCAGGTCTCCGAAAGCGTGGATCCGGTCGTCGCCGGAGCGCCGGTGTCCTACACGGCGCGCGTCACGAACAACGGACCGCAGGTCGCGACCGGCGTGGTCCTCACGAACACGCTGCCGCTGGGTGCGAGCCTCGTGTCGATCGTCGCGCCGGCGGGCGTCACCTGCGCGCCGACCACGCCGCCGCGCGTCTATACCTGCACCGGCTTCGCGCCGGTCGGGCTTGCCGATGCGGCCGAAGTGGTCTTCACCGTACGGCCGGACGATGCCGCGGCGATCACCGCCCAGGGCAACGTCATCAGCAACAACACGTCGGCGACCGCGGCGGAGGCAGACCCCAATCCGGCCAACAACACGAATCGCCTGGAGCCCACCACGGTCAGCGTCGGCGCCGATCTGTCGGCCACCAAGGCGACGGTCGGTGCCGGGCCCTTCATTGCCGGGGCGGTGCTCTCCTACACGGTCACCGGCAGCAATGCAGGCCCGTTCCCCGCGACCGGCACCATCCGCATCACCGACACGCTGCCGGTGGGGTCCATCTATGCCGGTGCCGCCAATTTCACGCAGAACGGCTGGACCTGTTCCCACAACGGTGCTGCGCCGGGCGTGCTCACCTGCGAGCGTCCGGGACCGTTGGCGGTGGGTGCCACGACCCCGGCATTCACGGTCGAGGTCCGGCCGCAGGTCGACGGGAACCTGACCAACGGCATCAACATCCAGTCGACGCTCACCTCCGATCCGGTGAGCGACAACAACAACTTCAACCTGACCACGCCGGTGCAGCCGGGCGCGGACATGCGCATCGCCAAGTCCGGCACGCCGAACCCCGTTCCCCAGGGCAGCGCAGTCACCTGGACGCTCAATGGTTCGAACTTCGGACCGTCCGCCGCCGCCGGGCCGATCGTCGTCACCGACACGATCCCCGCGGGCCTGACCTATGTCGGCGGCTCGGCGGCGGGTACCGGATGGAACTGTTCCTTCGCGGCACCGGTGCTGACCTGCACGCGGCCGGGCTCGGCTGGCATCGGCGCGCTGCCGGCCATCACCTACCAGACCACCGCGACTGCCACCGGCGCGCAGCCGAACAGCGCCAGGATGGCAAACACCGGCCACCCGGTGGACGTGCCGCTGAGCGTTAAGGCCAGCAA
>JAIENF010000092.1 GCA_019751575.1 Burkholderiales bacterium | reverse complement strand
GGGGCTGCCGACCTGGTACGAGGTGCGGGTGACCGGGGATGGCTGGCTGGGCCGCCGCGGCGGCGTCGACATGATGGTCGCCATGAACCCGCAGACCTGGGACCAGGACCTGAAGGAGATCGAGCCCGGCGGCTACCTGTTCTACGACTCGACCAAGCCGCTGCCGCCCGAGAAGTTCCGCGACGACGTGAACGTGATCGGCGTGCCGTTGACCGCGCTGGCCAATGCGCGCTGGAGCGTGCCGCGCGAGCGCCAGCTGCTGAAGAACATGGTCTGCCTCGGCGCGCTCGCCGCGCTGCTCGACATCGACCTCGCCGAATGCGAGAAGCTGGTCGGCGAGCAGTACAAGGGCAAGGAGAAGCTGCTCGCGCCGAACATCGAGGCGCTGCGGCTCGGGCGCGACTGGGCACGCGACAACCTGGCCTGCCCGCTGGGCATCCGGGTCGCCCGCGCCGACAACGTCGGCGACCGCATCTTCATCGACGGCAATTCGGCCGCGGCGCTCGGTGCCGTCTACGGCGGCGCGTCGGTCTGTGCCTGGTACCCGATCACGCCGTCCTCGTCGCTGGCCGAGGCCTTCCTGGCCTACTGCGGCAAGTACCGGGTCGATCCGGACACCGGCCGCCACCGCTATGCCGTGGTGCAGGCCGAGGACGAACTGGCCTCGATCGGCATGGTGGTCGGCGCCGGCTGGAACGGCGCACGGGCGTTCACGGCCACCTCCGGCCCCGGCATCTCGCTGATGACCGAGTTCATCGGGCTGGCCTATTTCGCGGAGATCCCGGCCACGATCGTCAACGTGCAGCGCGGGGGGCCGTCGACCGGCATGCCGACGCGCACCCAGCAGGCCGACGTGCTGGCCTGCGCCTATGCCTCGCATGGCGACACCAAGCATCCGCTGCTGTTCCCGATGGACCCGAACGAGTGCTTCGAGATGACCGCGCAGGCGCTCGACATCGCCGACCGTCTGCAGACGCCGGTGTTCGTGATGACCGACCTGGACATCGGCATGAACCAGCGCCTGACCGCGCCGTTCGCCTGGGACGATTCGCGCGACTACGACCGCGGCAAGGTGATGACGCACGAGATGCTCGAGGAGGGCCGCGACTTCGGCCGCTACCTCGACGTGGACGGCGACGGCATCCCGTTCCGGACCTATCCGGGCACGCATCCGACGAAGGGCGCGTTCTTCACCCGCGGCACCACGCGCGATTCCTACGCGCGCTACTCGGAAGCCGGCCCCGACTACCTCTACAACGTGCAGCGGCTGCTGCGCAAGTTCGACTCGGCGCGGTCCATCGTGCCGGCGCCGGTCGAGCGCAAGGCATCGAAGGCCACGCGCATCGGTGCGATCTACTACGGTTCAACCACGCCCGCGATGGACGAGGCGATCGTCGCACTCGAGGCGCTCGACATGCCGGTCGACCTGCTGCGCGTGCGTGCGTTTCCGTTCGCCGATGCGGTGGCAGCGTTCATCGAGGCACATGACCTGGTGTTCGTCGTCGAGCAGAATCGCGACGCGCAGCTGCGGACGCTGCTGGTGAACGAGCTCGACATCGACCCGGCGAAGCTGATGCGCGTGCTGCATTACGACGGCACGCCGATCACCGCGCGCTTCATCACCCGGACGATCGGCGACCAGCTGCGCGCGATCGGCGGTTCGAGGAAAAAGCCATGACCTATCTCGCGAAACCGAAGCTGCACCACCCCTCGCTCGAGCGCAACCGCGTCGGCTACCTGCGCCGCGACTACGAGGGCAAGATCTCGACGCTGTGCGCCGGCTGCGGGCACGACTCGATCTCGGCGGCGATCATCCAGGCCTGCTGGGAACTCGACATCGAGCCGCACCGGGTGGCCAAGCTGTCCGGCATCGGCTGCTCGTCGAAGACGCCCGACTACTTCCTCGGCAACTCGCATGGCTTCAATACCGTGCACGGCCGGATGCCGTCGGTGCTGACCGGCGCCAACCTCGCCAACGGCGACCTGCTGTACCTCGGCGTGTCGGGGGACGGCGATTCCGCCTCGATCGGCCTCGGCCAGTTCGCGCACGTGATGCGCCGCGGCGTGAACATGACCTACATCGTCGAGAACAATGGCGTGTACGGGCTGACCAAGGGCCAGTTCTCCGCCACGGCAGACCAGGGGTCGAAGTCCAAGCGCGGCGTGGCCAACACCGATTCGCCGATCGACATGGTGAGCCTTGCGCTGCAACTGGGCGCCACCTTCGTCGCGCGCGGCTTCTCCGGCGACAAGCCGCAGCTGGTGCCGCTGATCAAGGCGGCCATGGCGCACCAGGGTGCCGCGTTCATCGACGTGGTGAGCCCGTGCGTCGCGTTCAACAACCATGCGGGCAGCACGCGCAGCTACGATTTCGTGCGCGAACACAACGAAGCGGTCAACCGGCTCGATTTCTGGCCTTCGCGCGAGTCGATCACCGCCGAATATCCGCCCGGCGAGGCGATCGACATCGCACAGCACGACGGGTCGGTGATGCGGCTGCGCAAGCTCGATGCCGACTACGACGCGACCGACCGCGTACGCGCGATGAACCTCATCCAGACGCGCTCGGCCCAGGGCGAGGTCGTCACCGGCCTGCTCTATGTCGACCCGGACCCGGAAGACCTGCACCGCCACCTGAACACGGTGGAGGCGCCGCTGTTCACGCTGGGTGCGGCGCAGCTGTCGCCCGGCACGGCGACGCTGGCGGCGATCAACGCCGCGCTGCGCTAGGGGGTCTTGCGCCGGTCGGCGAACACCTTGCGGAACTTGGCCACCTTGGGCGCCACCACGTACTGGCAGTAGGGCTCGTGCCCGTGCTGCACGAAGTACTCCTGGTGGTAGTCCTCGGCGATCCAGAACTTCGAGGCCGGGGCGATCTCGGTGACGATCGGCGCGGGAAACGCCTTGCTCGCCGAGAGTTCGGCGATGAAGGCCTCTGCCTCGGCCTTCTGGCCTTCGTCCTCGAAGAAGATCGCGGAGCGATACTGGGGCCCGACGTCGTTGCCCTGGCGATCCTTCGTGGTCGGATCGTGGATCGTGAAGAACACGGCGAGGATGTCGCGAAAGGTCACCTTCGCCGGATCGAAGGTGACCTGGATCACTTCGGCATGGCCGCTCTTCGCGCTGCATACCTGCGCATAGGTGGGATGGTCCACATGGCCGCCCATGTATCCGGATTCGACCGATTCGACGCCGACCAGGTCGTCGAACACGGCCTCGAGGCACCAGAAGCATCCGCCTCCGAGTGTCGTCACCTGCATCTCGGGTGTGCTCATCGAATCCTCGCTCAGTCTGGAAAAGCCGGAAGTTTCAGGACGCACCTGCCCGGGAAGGAGCCGGGCCGAACCAGGATCGCACGCAGGCCAGCGCGAGTG
>JAIENF010000432.1 GCA_019751575.1 Burkholderiales bacterium | reverse complement strand
GGTCTGCATCGGCCTGTCCGGCGGCGTGGACTCGATCGTGCTGCTGCATGCGCTCCATGCCCTGGCTGGCGGTGGACGGCTGCACCTGTCCGCCGTCCATGTGCACCATGGGCTGAGCCCGAACGCCGATCGTTGGGCATCGTTCTGCCGCGCGACGTGCAGGCGGCTGCGGGTGCCGCTGTCGGTGTGCAAGGTGGTGGTGGACCCGCACGCCGGGCTGGGCATCGAAGCCGCTGCGCGCCTGCAGCGCCAGCAGGTGTTCGCATCCTTGCGGGTCGACTGGATCGCGCTCGCCCACCATCGCGACGACCAGGCCGAGACCGTGCTGCTGCAACTGCTGCGCGGCGCCGGCCTGCGCGGCCTGTCCGCGATGCCGCAGATGAGCGATGCCGCTGGGGATGCCGCGGCACCGCGCCTGCTTCGCCCGCTGCTCGACCTGCCGCGTGCGCTGATCGAAGCCTGTGCCCGACAGCAGGAACTCGCGTGGATCGATGACGAAAGCAATGCGGACACCCGGTTCGACCGCAACTTCATCCGGCATGAGGTGCTGCCACTGCTCGAGCGCCGGTTCCCGTCGGCAGGCACCGGCCTCGCGCGCAGCGGCCGACTGCTCGCCGCGTCGGCACGGCTGGTCGAAGCGATCGCGGCGGCGGACCTGCGCGAAGCCCTGGTGGACGGCCGGGGCCAGGCGGGACTCGGCCATGGACAGGCCGGTGTCTCCGTGCAGCGGCTGTCGAGCATTGGCGATGACAGGGCGCGCGAGGTGCTCCGTGCCTGGCTGCGCCTGAAGGGCGTCGAAATGCCGTCCGAGCGCCGGCTGGCCGAGGCCCTGCGGCAGGCGTTCGCGGCCGGCCCGGAGCGTACGGTAGCGGTCGGTTTCGGACCCGTGACGCTGCGCCGCTATCGCGACCGGCTGTACCTGGTCGCTTCGCCGGCGGCTTCGCCTGCGCGGGGTGAAGGCCTGGGGACGATCGAATGGAACCGCCGAGCACGGATGGCGCTGCCTCGACTGGGCGGCACGCTGTTCTGCGAGCCGGCACTGGGGGCCGGCATCTCCCGCCGGCTGTTGCGGGGCGTGGCGCTGGGCATCGGTGCGCGGGTGCTCGGGGACGGCGCTGCACCGCGCATCACGATCGGCGAGCCGCCGATGCGGCGCACGCTGAAGAACCTCTGGCAGGAGTCGGCGGTGCCGCCGTGGCAGCGTGATGGCTGGCCGTTGCTGCGCATCGGCGCGGAGCTCGCGTGCGTGCCCGACGTTGCCGTCGCCGGACCGTTCCAGGCGCGCGCGGGCGAGCCGGGCCGTCTCTTCCGCTGGCTGCCGGACGACTGAGTCAGTAGACTGGCGCGGTGGGTGTTCCATCGAATCTCCGCACGCCACGCACACTGGAGGCCGCCATGTCCCGCCGCCGCATCGAAGGTTCTTTCGTCGCCCTGATCACCCCGTTCAACGAGGACGGCTCGATCGACTTTGGCGCCTTCCGTACGCTGCTCGATTTCCAGCAGCGGCACGGCACGCGCGCGATCCTGTTCATGGGTTCCACCGGCGAGGCCTCCATGCTTTCGCCGGAAGAGAAGAAGGCGCTGATCGTCGAGACCGCGAAGATGAAGACCGGCGCGATGGACTTCTTCTACGGCTGCACCGGCAACAACACCGAGTCCACCATCGCCAACCTGCGCTTCGCGCGCGACAACGGTGCCGATGGCGCGATCCTCGCGGCGCCGTCGTACATCTGTGCGTCCGAGTCCGACGCCGAGGCGTTCTTCCTCGAGGTGGCCGATGCGACCGACCTGCCGCTGGGCATCTACAACAACCCGCCGCGGGTGAAGACCGACCTGCACTGGGACAACCTCCTGCGCATCTTCAGGCATCCGAACTACGTGGTGCACAAGGAGTCGACGACGCGCGTCGGACAGGTCGCGCAGGTGATCGCCGGTCGGCCCGACGTGTCGATCATGTGCTGCGATTCACCCAACCTGGGCCTGGTGCTGCCGACGATGTCGCTGGGCGGCCACGGTACGGCGAACATGACCGGCAACCTCGCCCCGGCGGAACTGGCCACGATCTCGAAGCCGTGGCAGGGCTATGCGGAAGCGGTCGACTTCCGTGAGACCTACCTCAGGCTGCTGCCGCTCTGGCACTACGTCTATTCGTACATCAACCCGGTGGCGCTGAAGTCGCTGATGAACGCGTGCGGCCTGCCGGCCGGCAGCCTGCGCCGGCCGCTGCGCAACCTCGAGGGCGAGCCGCTGGCCAAGGGCGTGGAGATCGTGCGCAGGCTCGGGCTCGACGAGCAGTACGGTTACCGGATTCGTGACCTTCACTGCAATCGGGCCTGCGCCGACGCCGAAGGTCAGATCGGCTGCACCAGCACCCGGCGGAAGCGGATCAGCCCACCCGAGGACTGCAGCGCGATCGGACCCCGGGCGTACTTCGAATCGCGGATGTCGACGGTGGTCTGGCCGTTGAAGACCACCACCAGGCGCGGACCGTCGGCGGTGATCTCGAAGGTGTTCCAGCGGCCGGCCGCCTTCGGAAAGGGCTCGGAGACCTTGGCGAAATCGACGATCGCCGCAGTGCCGAAGGTCGGGTCCTTGCGCGTGTCCCAGATGTTCACTTCGTAAGAGTTCGCCGCACCGATCTTGTTCGGGTCCTGGCAGCGGATGAAGATGCCGCTGTTGGTATCGGCATTGGCGAAGAACTCGGCGCGGATGCGGAAGTTGTCGAACGACTGCTTCGAGACGAGGAAGCCAGGCCCCTGGTCCGACTCGAGTATGCCGCCCACGACGCGCCAGTTGGCCGTACCCACGGCGTTGAACGCATCGAGGCCCTTGCCGTCGAACAGTGGAATCCAGTGGCCCATGGCGGGCATGCTGCTGCAACCAGCGTTGGCCAGTGCAAGCATTGCCCCTGAGGCCTTCAGCGCGGAACGGCGATCCATTTCACTTCCTCCCCATGATTGCGGCCGTGCGGGTGCGCGGCCGGCGGCGGCGGTGCGGGACCCGGGTCATCCCTGTCCGCCGTCTTTTTCCGGATGCTAGTAGACGGTCAGGCCGAGCTTCTTGAGGATCGGCTCGAAGCGCTGGATGTCCTCGTTCACGCGCTGGCGGAAGGCGTCGGCGGTCATTGCCATCGGCTCGGCACCCTGCGACAGGATGCGTTCGCGAACCTTCGGCGTGGCGATGATCCTCGCCACCTCGGTGTTGACCCGGTTGACGATCTCGGCCGGCGTGCCGGCCGGGGCGAACCAGCCATGCCAGCCGCTGACCACTTCCATGCCCTTCACGCCGTGCGACGCCAGCGCGCGCAACTCGGGCAGGGCAGGCAGGGACTGCGGGCCGATCACCGCAAGTGCGCGCAGCCGGCCGCCC
>JAIENF010000506.1 GCA_019751575.1 Burkholderiales bacterium | reverse complement strand
GATCTCGCCCGACGTCAACGACCCGGGTGCGCGCAACGTGACCTTCGACGAACTGGTCGCGGCCTACCTCGACCAGGCGCGTGCGCTGGTCGAAGGCGGCGTCGACTTCTTCCTGGTCGAGACCATCTTCGACACGCTGAACGCGAAGGCCGCCCTGTTCGCGATCGACACCTTCTTCGAGGAACACGGTTCGCGCCTGCCGGTGATGATCTCCGGCACGGTGACCGATGCCTCGGGCCGCATCCTGTCCGGGCAGACGGTCGAGGCGTTCTGGAATTCGGTGCGCCATGCCAACCCGATCACCATCGGCCTGAACTGCGCGCTCGGCGCGACGCTGATGCGTCCGTACGTCGAAGAGCTGTCGAAGATCTGCGACACGAACATCTGCATCTACCCGAACGCCGGCCTGCCCAACCCGATGAGCGACACCGGCTTCGACGAGACGCCCGACATCACCTCGTCGCTGGTGCGCGAGTTCGCCGAGAGCGGCTTCGTCAACATCGCCGGTGGCTGCTGCGGCACCACGCCAGACCATATCCGCGCGATCGCCGAGCAGCTGCAGGGCATCACGCCGCGCACGATCGCGGCGCCCGACCACAAGATGCGCCTGTCCGGCCTCGAGGCGTTCAACATCGACGAGTCTTCGCTGTTCGTCAACGTCGGCGAGCGCACCAACGTCACCGGCTCTAAGGCGTTCGCGCGGCTGATCCTGAACGAGCAGTACGACGAGGCGCTGGCGGTCGCGCGCCAGCAGGTCGAGAACGGCGCGCAGGTGATCGACATCAACATGGACGAGGCGATGCTCGATTCGAAGGCGGCGATGGTCCGCTTCCTGAATCTCGTCGCCTCCGAGCCGGACATCTCGCGCGTGCCGCTGATGATCGATTCCTCCAAGTGGGAGGTGATCGAGGCGGGCCTGAAGTGCGTCCAGGGCAAGGCGATCGTCAACTCGATCAGCATGAAGGAAGGCGAGGCCGAGTTCCTGCGCCAGGCGAAGCTGTGCCGCCGTTACGGCGCGGCCGTCATCGTGATGGCGTTCGACGAGCAGGGCCAGGCCGACACCTACCAGCGCAAGATCGAGATCTGCGAACGTGCCTACCGGCTGCTGGTCGACCAGGTCGGCTTCCCGCCCGAAGACATCGTGTTCGACCCGAACATCTTCGCCATCGCCACCGGCATCGAGGAACACAACAACTACGGCGTCGACTTCATCCAGGCGACGAAGTGGATCCGCGACAACCTGCCCCATGCGAAGGTGAGCGGCGGCGTGTCCAACGTGAGCTTCAGCTTCCGCGGCAACGACCCGGCGCGCGAGGCGATCCACACGGTGTTCCTGTACCACGCGATCCGCAACGGCATGACCATGGGCATCGTCAACGCCGGCATGGTCGGCGTGTATGACGACCTCGCGCCCGAGCTGCGCGAGCGGGTGGAAGACGTGGTGCTCAACCGCCGCCCCGATTCCACCGAGCGGATGATCGAGTTCGCCGGCACGCTCAAGGCCGGCGGCGCGAAGCAGGAGCAGAGCCTCGAGTGGCGCGAGCAGGACGTCGACGCGCGCCTCGCGCATGCGATGGTGCACGGCATCACCCAGTGGATCGTCGAGGACACCGAAGAGGCGCGGGCGCGCATCGCCGAGCGCGGCGGCCGCCCGATCGAGGTGATCGAAGGCCCGCTGATGAACGGCATGAACGTCGTCGGCGACCTGTTCGGCGCGGGCAAGATGTTCCTGCCGCAGGTGGTGAAGTCGGCGCGCGTGATGAAGCAGGCGGTCGTCCACCTGGTGCCCTTCATCGAGGCCGAGAAGGCGCTGTCGGGCGACACCAAGGCCAAGGGCAAGATCCTGATCGCCACCGTCAAGGGCGACGTGCACGACATCGGCAAGAACATCGTGTCGGTGGTGCTCCAGTGCAACAACTACGAGGTGGTGAACATGGGCGTGATGGTCCCCGCCCAGCAGATCCTCGACAAGGCCCGGGAAGAGAAGTGCGACATCATCGGGCTGTCCGGCCTGATCACCCCGTCGCTGGAAGAGATGGGCCATGTCGCCCGTGAGATGGAGCGCCAGGGTTTCACCCAGCCGCTGCTGATCGGCGGTGCGACCACCTCGCGCACGCATACGGCGGTGAAGATCGCCCCCGGCTACACACGGGGCCCGACCGTCTGGGTGCCGGACGCCTCGCGCAGCGTGGCGGTCTGCACCAGCCTGCTGGCCGAGGACGAGGCCGTCCGCCGCAACTACCTGGAAGAACTGCACCGGGATCAGCACAAGGTGCGCGAGCAGCATGCCAACAAGCGCGGGCCGGAACTGATCCCGCTGTCGCGTGCCCGCGCGAACCTGCAGCCCTTCGCCTGGGCGTCGTACGTGCCGCCGAAGCCCGGCTTCACCGGCACGCGCCAGCTGAAGAACTACGACCTCGCCGAGATCGCGCAGTACATCGACTGGGGGCCGTTCTTCCAGACCTGGGACCTCGCCGGCCCCTATCCGAAGATCCTCGAGGACGCCGTGGTGGGCGAGGCTGCGCGCAACGTGTTCCGCGACGGCCAGGCGATGCTCAAGAAGGTGGTCGAGGGCCGCTGGCTCACCGCCAACGCCGTGTTCGCGCTGTACCCGGCGAATTCGGTCGGCGACGACGTCGAGATCTATGCCGACGAGAAGCGCGATCGCGTGCTGATGACCTGGCACAACCTGCGCCAGCAGAACCAGAAGCCGGAAGGCCGGGCGAACCAGTGCCTGTCCGACTTCATCGCGCCGAAGGCGAGCGGGATCGCCGACTACATCGGGGCGTTCGCGGTCACCGCCGGCATCGGCATCGAGAAGCACCTCGATGCGTTCGAGCGTGCCAACGACGACTACGGTTCGATCATGCTCAAGGCGATCGCCGACCGCATGGCCGAGGCGTTCACCGAGATGCTGCACAAGCGGGTGCGCAAGGACTTCTGGGGCTATGCGAAGGACGAGGTGCTCGACAACGTGCAGCTGATCGCCGAGCAGTACCGCGGCATCCGCCCGGCGCCGGGGTATCCCGCCTGCCCGGACCATACCGAGAAGCCGGCGCTGTTCGACCTGCTCGGTGCTCCAGAGGTGGGGATCACCCTGACCGAGAGCCACGCGATGATGCCGGCCTCGTCGGTGTCCGGCTTCTACCTGTCGCATCCCGACGCGAAGTACTTCGCGGTCGACAAGGTCAATCGTGACCAGGTCGACGACTACGCGAAGCGCAAGGGGCTGTCGGTACAGGAATGCGAGCGCTGGCTGGCCCCGAACCTCGGGTACGAGCCGAGCCTGGTGAAGGCGGCCTGAGGCAGCGCAACGCGGCGCGATCGGGCCCCGGGCGGCACGC
>JAIENF010000229.1 GCA_019751575.1 Burkholderiales bacterium | reverse complement strand
ATGAACTCCTTGACCTCGCGGCCGCGTTCGCCGATCAGCCCGACCACCACCACGTCTGCATTCGTGTAGCGCGCCATCATCCCCAGCAGCACGCTCTTGCCGACGCCGCTGCCCGCGAACAGCCCAAGCCGCTGGCCGCGCCCGACCGTCAGCAGGGCATTGATGGCGCGCACGCCGGTGTCCAGCACCGTGCGGATCGGCGCCCGGTCCAGCGGATTCACGGGGCGGCTGTACAGCGGCGCCTGGCGGTCCTGCGGCACGGGCCCGAGATCGTCCAGCGGACGGCCGCTGCCGTCGACCACCCGGCCAAGCAGTTTCTCGCCCACCGCCACCTGGCGGGCGCGGTCGGCGGCACGGCGCCGTGGATAGAAATCGGCGCCGAGCTTCGGCACCCTGCGCATCGCGCCGTCTATCGGCATCACGATCGCGCCCGGCTCCAGGCCGAACACGTCGGTCGAAGGCATCAGGAACAGGCGATCCCCCGAAAAACCGACCACCTCCGCCTCGACCCGCATCCCGGTCTGCGAGTACACGTAGCAGCTGCTGCCCACCGGCACCTTCAGCCCCACGGTCTCCATCACCAGGCCCGCGACACGGACCAGTCGCCCGGACAGCGTCCACGGCTGCGCCAGTCGCACTGCCTGCCCGCAATGCTCGAACAGCCGCGTCCAGCGCTCGGACGCGTGCCCAGTCGGCGCCGCCTCGGTCCCCGCTTCGTCCACCGGGCTCACCGTGCTTCGCGCGGCCGGGCCGCGCCGGGAACGGCCGCTGGCGCCGTGCCC
The DNA here is from genome assembly GCA_019751575.1 of Burkholderiales bacterium. Classification (GTDB taxonomy): domain Bacteria; phylum Pseudomonadota; class Gammaproteobacteria; order Burkholderiales; family CAIKXV01; genus CAIKXV01. The sequence continues at coordinate 2,557 of JAIENF010000229.1, read as the reverse complement.
GGCGGCGGATCGCGCTCTGCAGGCGGCGGCGCGGCAGGACGCTGTGGCGCGTCGAGTTCCACCCAGCGCTCCTCGCGCCCGAGCGAAGCGATCACCGCGCGCCAGCGCGAACCGAGGCTGGCATCGAGTTCGCTGGTGGTCGTCTCGATCCGGCAGCCGCCCCGCTCGAGGGTCGAGTCCACGATGATGCGCCAGGGCGAAGGCGTCAGCTGGTTGGCATCGAGCACCGAGTTCACCAGCGTCGCATCCTGTGGATGGAGGATCAGGCGCGGATGCTGGCTGCCCTGCGGCAGGCTGGCGATCGCTTCCCGGATCACCGGCAGCACCACTTCCGGATGCACATGCACCGTGTGGCGAAGGATCTGCCGGGCCAGTTCCACCGCCAGTCCCATCACGTCTGCGGCGAGGGCCTGCTCATGGTCCTCCATCACCTCGCGCAACCGGCCCAGCAGCTGCTCGAGTTCCGCGATCCGGCCTGCCCCCGCCGCAAGCCCGCTGGCGAGCCCTTCGGCATGGGCTTCGGCCCGCGCCTGTTCGCGGATCCGTGCCAGCTCTTCCTCGGGCGGACGGACCGGCGGCGGTGGCGCGCCGTTGAGCTCGTCGCGCGTGCTGCCCAGCGAGTCCATGTGCCACGGAACCACCGGCGTGTCGCCGCCGGCCGGCGCGCCGGGAAACGTGGTGCCCGATTTCCGGATGGTCGCGCGAGCCATGGCACCCGGCCGGCGTCAGCCGACCAGCCCCTCTTCGCCCTTGCCGCCAAGGGCGATCTGCCCCTCGTCGGCGAGGCGCCGCACGATCTTGAGGATCTCGCGCTGCTCGGCCTCGACCTCGGACAGCTTGACCGGCCCCTTCGACTCGAAGTCGTCGCGCAGCATCTCGGCGGCGCGCGAGGACATGTTCTTGAAGATCTTCTCGCGCAGCTCGTTCGAGGTGCCCTTGAGCGCGATGATCAGCGACTCGGACTGCACCTCGCGCAGCAGCAACTGGATGCCCCGGTCGTCGAGGTCGTTCAGGTTCTCGAAGACGAACATCTGGTCCTCGATCTGCTGCGCCAGTTCGGCATCGTGCTCGCGCAGCGAGGCCATCACCGAAGCCTCGAGCGACGTGCCCAGGTTGTTCAGGATCTCGGCCGCGACCGTGGTGCCGCCCAGCGCGCTCTTCGATACCTTGCTCGCGCCCTGCATCAACTGCGTCAGCACTTCGTTCAACTCGCTCAGCGCCGAAGGCTGGACGCCCTCCAGCGCGGCGATGCGCAGCATCACGTCGTTGCGCAGCCGTTCGACGAAGTGGGTGAGGACGTCCGCGGCCTGGTCGCGCTCGAGGTGGACCAGGATCGTCGCGATGATCTGCGGATGCTCGTTCTTGATCATCTCGGCGATCGACGCGCCGTCCATCCACTTCAGCGCCTCGATGCCACCCGTGTCGTTGCCGCGCAGGATGCGGTCGATCACGCCGGTCGCGCGTTCGGTGCCCAGTGCCTTGGTCAGCACCGACCGAATGTAGTTGTCGGAGTTCAGCCCGATCGTGGTCTTGACCCCTGCCTGCTCGCGGAAGTCGCGCAGCACTTCCTCGACCTGCTCGCGCTCGACGTTCTGCAGCTCGGCCATGGCAGCGCCGAGCTTCTGCACCTCGCGCGGGGACAGGTACTTGAATACCTCGACCGCCTCGTCCTCGCCGATGGACATCAGCAGGATGGCGCTTTTCCGGATGCCGTCTTCGCTCATTCCGAGATGATACTTGGCCCGGCCGGTTCACCGCTGCCTGCCGATCGACGGCCGGCGGCGGTCACTCCCGGCCGACCCAGTCCTTGACCACGTTGGCGACGATCTGCGGCTCCTGCTTGGCAAGGTCCTTGACCGCCTGCAGGTCGGCGTCGAAGCCTCGGCCGCCAGTCACGATCGGCTGGCCGACGCGCGCGGCCCCACCCCCGCCGCCGCCCGGCGCGCCGCCCTGGGTGCCGTCACCCCCGCCCCCACCACCGCCACCGCCAGCCGCAGCCATCGCCTGCGCATAGGCTTCCTGGGCAGCCAGGTCGCGTTCGCCGGCCAGCGCCAGGTCGCGCAGCACGGGCCGCAGGACCATCAGGTAGACGAAAAGCGCGGCAAAGATCGCGGCCAGCGTCCAGAGCACCGTGTTCAGGTTGCCCAGAAGGCGCTGCGTGACCTCGGTGACCAGGGTCGGCCCCTCGACCTCGACCCGCTTGGTCTCGTTGAATGCCGCATTGACCAGGTTGACGGTATCGCCGCGCTTCTCGTTGAAGCCCATCGCCTGGCGCACGAGGTTGGTCAGCTGTGCGATCTCGGCTTCGGGCAGCGGCGTGCTCTCGGACTTTCCTTCCTTCACTTCGCGCCGGTGATTGACGACGACCGCCGCGGACAGCCGGCGCACCGCCCCGACCTCCGACCGGGTGTGGGTGATGGTCTTGTCCAGCTCGTAGTTGGTCGTCGCCTCGCGATGGGAGTTTCCGGTCGGCGGCGCGTCCTGCGCCCCCTTCGCGGCGCCCTTCGCCGGCGCGTTCAGCGGTGCAGTCGCAGCGCCCGGCGGCTGGTTGGACAGC
>JAIENF010000370.1 GCA_019751575.1 Burkholderiales bacterium | reverse complement strand
GCCCGCCACAACCTCAACTACTGGACGTTCGGCGACTACATCGGCATCGGCGCCGGGGCCCACGGCAAGCTGTCCCTGCCCGACCGCATCTTCCGGCAGGTGCGCCATCGACAGCCACAGCGCTTCATCGACGCTGCGCTCGCGGGCGACGCGGTCTCCGGACAGCATGACGTGGACAGCGGGCAGCTCGGTTTCGAGTTCATGCTCAACGCACTGCGCCTGGTCGATGGCGTGCCGGTCGCGCTGTTCAGCGAACGCACCGGGCTGCCCGTGACCGCGATCGGCGGGCCGCTCGCGGTCGCCGAGGCGCGCGGGCTGCTGGAGCGCGACCACCTCCTCCTGCGGCCGACGGCGCAGGGGTTGCGTTACCTGAACGACCTCGTGTCTCTGTTCCTGCCGGACTGACCAGGCGCCTCGCGACCGATACCCCGCCCGCGGACGCACCGCTTCGATCGCGCGGCGACCGGGTTAGACTCGGCGTGCGATCACACCAACCGGAGGAAGAAGATGATCTACGAAATGCGGACCTACGACATCAAGGGCGGCTCGCAGGCGGAAGTCGAGCGGCGGTTCGGCGAAGCCTACGAGAAGCGGAAGAAATTCTCCGAACTGGCGGCGTTCTTCCACACCGAGATCGGCGCGCTGAACCAGATCATCCACATCTGGCCGTACGAGAGCATGGCGGAGCGCGACAAGGTGCGCGCCGCGGCGATCGCCGACAAGACGTGGCCGCCCGACATCAAGGAGTTCCTGGTCTCGATGCGCTCCGAGATATTCATCCCGTTCTCCTTCTCGCCGCCGATCCGGCCGGGCAAGTACGGTCCGATCTTCGAGATGCGCACGTACACCTATCCGGCGGGCAAGCTGCCGCTGTTGATGGACAACTGGGAGAAGGCGATCCCCGAGCGCATCCAGATGTCGCCCTGCCTCGCCATGTGGTACTCGGACATGGGAGCGCTGAACAAGTTCGTGCACATCTGGCCGTATGCATCGATGAACGACCGCATGGAGACCCGCGCGAAAGCCGTGGCCGGTGGTTCCTGGCCGCCCAGCGCGAAGGCGAAGAAGGATGGCCGCGAGGCGCTGAACTACGTCGCGCAGGAGAACAAGATCGTGATGCCGTCATCGTTCTCGCCGGTGCAGTGACCCCGCGGTGAACCTGCGGTGCGTCGACCGCGGCCCGGTCGCGCACCGGAGGTTGGCGCGGGGCCGGGCCCGGCCCTGGCCCTGGTCCTGTTCCTGTTCTCAGCGGCGCCTGAACACCAGGTCGAACACCTCATGGCCCAGCCGCACGCCGCGCTGCTCGAAGCGGGTCAGTGGGCGGTAGCCGGGGCGCGGGGCGTAGCGATCCACCGTGTTCTCGAGCAGCGGCTCCGCGCCCAGCACGGCGAGGATCTGTACCGCGTAGTCTTCCCAGTCGGTCGCCACGTGCAGGTAGCCGCCCGGCGCGATGCGCGATGCAAGCAGCGCCACGAAGGGCGGCTGGAGCAACCGTCGCTTGTGGTGGCGCTTCTTGTGCCAGGGGTCGGGGAAGAACACATGCACGCCGGCGAGGCTGTCGGCGCGCACCGTGTCGCGCATCACCTCGACTGCGTCATGCTGCACGATGCGCACGTTCGTGAGGCCGCCCCGGCCGATCTTGTCGAGCAGGCTGCCCACGCCCGGGTTGTGCACCTCGATGCCGATGTAGTCGTTCTCCGGATGCGCGGCGGCGATCTGGGCCGTGCCTTCGCCCATGCCGAATCCGATCTCGACGATCAGCGGTGCACGGCGCCCGAAGATGCCGACCGGGTCGATCGGCGCCTGCGCATAGGCGACGCCGAACGCCGGCAGGAGCGCGTCGTAGGCGCGCTGCTGGGCCTGGGTGATGCGGCCCTGCCGCAGCACGAAGCTGCGGATGTGCCGCGCGCGCAGCGTGCCGTCGGCCGGGTCCGATGCAACCGCCCCGCCATCGGTCGCTGCTTCCCCGGGGCTTCCGTTCAAGCGGACCTGCCCGGCGTGATCAGTCCTGCCGTGGGCGAACTCGGTGCCGCGCTGTAGAGCTTCTTCGGCATGCGCCCGGCGAGGAAGGCCTCGCGACCGGCCTCGACCGCCTTGCGCATCGCCGAGGCCATCAGCACCGGCTGCTGCGCGGCTGCGATCGCGGTGTTCATCAGCACGCCGTCGCAGCCCAGTTCCATCGCGATCGCGGCGTCCGATGCCGTGCCGACGCCAGCATCGACGATCACCGGCACCTTCGCATTGCCGATGATGATCTGCAGGTTCCACGGGTTCAGTATCCCCATGCCGGAGCCGATGAGGCTTGCCAGCGGCATCACCGCGACGCAGCCGATTTCCTCCAGTTGCCTCGCCATGATCGGATCGTCGCTGCAGTACACCATGACCTCGAAGCCGTCACGCACCAGCGTCTCGGCGGCCCGCAACGTTTCCGCCATGTTCGGATAGAGCGTGTGCGGGTCGCCCAGCACTTCGAGCTTGCACAGCGCATGGCCGTCGAGCAGTTCGCGCCCGAGGCGCAGCGTGCGCACGGCATCGTCCGCGGTGTAGCAGCCCGCGCTGTTGGGCAGCATCGTGAATCGCGACGGCGGCAGCGCATCGAGCAGGTTCGGCTCGCCCTGGTTCTGTCCGATGTTGGTGCGCCGGATCGCCACCGTGACGATCTCCGCGCCGCTGGCCTCGATCGCCAGCCGGGTTTCGTCGAAGTCCCGGTACTTGCCGGTGCCGACGAGCAGGCGCGACTGGAAGCTGCGTTCGCCGATCCTCAGGGGGGACGGCGCAGGCGTGGTGGACATGGATGTACTCCGGAAGGTTCGGTGGTCAGGGGACCCTGCAGGCAGGCGTCAGCCGCCGCCGACGGCGACCACGATCTCGATCGTGTCGGCGTCCGCCAGCGGGGTATCGGCCAGGCGGCTGCGCGGCACGATCTCGCCGTTGCGCTCGAGTGCGAAACGGCGACCGGCAAGCGACAGCGCGTCGACCAGCCCCGCGCAGGTGAGCGGGGACGGGAAGGTGCGGCTTTCGCCATTCACGGTCAGGCGCAGCGGCGGGCCCTGCAGGGTGGCCGGCCGGGCTGGGTTCAGTGGGTCCATCCCGCCATTTTATCGCCCGCTGGCCGTCCGCGTGCCGGCCGCATCTTGCGCCGCGCACAAACAGATGCATCCGGCGGCCGGAAACCGCAGTAAAATCGGCGCGGCAGGCGGGTGTAGTTCAATGGTAGAACGAAAGCTTCCCAAGCTCTAGACGTGGGTTCGATTCCCATCACCCGCTCCACTTCGACTTTCCACGGACTTCCAGAAAAGACCATGGAGTGTCGCAAGTGATTGTCACGGTTCAG
>JAIENF010000642.1 GCA_019751575.1 Burkholderiales bacterium | reverse complement strand
GCGCGGCCCTGCTGGCGCTGGTGCTGACCCTGGCCGGCGGCGGTGCGGGCGGCAGCCGCCGCGGCGGGGGCTGGTCATCGGGTGGCGGATGGTCTTCCGGCGGCGGCGGCGGCAGCTGGGGCGGCGGCGGTGGTGGCTTCGGGGGCGGTGGTGCCTCCGGCCGCTGGTAGGGCGCGTCGATGAGCATTTCGCGCCGCCTGCGCCACCTGTTCACCTCCGCGCGATCCGTGCGCCAGGCCTTCCCCGATGCATCGCTCGCCCGCATCGAACAGGCGATTGCCGGCACCGAAGCGCTGCACGGTGGCCAGGTGTGCTTCGCGATCGAGGCAGCGCTGGACGGGCCCGCGCTCTGGGCCGGCCAGCCGGCCTCCGAGCGGGCGGTCGAGCTGTTCGGCCAGTTGCGGGTCTGGGATACCGAACGCAACAATGGCGTGCTGATCTACCTGCTGTGGGCCGACCGCGATGTCGAGATCGTCGCCGACCGAGGCATCCATTCCAGGGTCGGCGCCGAGGGCTGGGAAGCCGTCTGCCGCCAGATGGAGGCAGCGTTCCGCGAAGGGCGGTTCGAGGCGGGCGCGCTGGCCGGCATCGAGGCGGTCGGCGCGCTGCTGTCCGCGCACTACCCGGGGGATGGCTTGCCGCGCAACGAGGTGCCCGATCGGCCGGTGCTGCTCTAGCGCGCGCGGGCCGGGCGCGACAGAGGCATCGCGCCGGCGTCAGTCGCCGACCGCGGTCGGCGACGCCTTGGCCGGTGGATTGCCGACGATCCTGCGCCTGACCCAGCGCACGGTCATCGCCACCGCGAACCCCACCACCGGAATCGCGACGGCGGTGGCGATCGCGGCGTCGATGCCGCCGCCGGCCGCCTCGACGCCCTTGGCGACATAGGCGATCAGCCCGACCACGTAGTAGCTGATCGCGACCACCGAAAGCCCTTCGACGGTCTGCTGCAACCGCAGCTGGAGCCGGGCGCGCCGGTCCATCGATGCGAGGAGCGCCTGGTTCTGCTTCTCGCGGGCGATGCTCACCCGCGTCGACAGCAGGCTGCTGGCCCGTGCAACGCGCTCGGACAGTTCCTGCAGCCGCCGCGACAGCGACGTGCAGGTGGCCATCGCGGGCGACAGCCGGCGCGCCATGAACTCCTCGATGGTCTGCAGTCCGGGGATGCGCCGTTCGCGCAGTTCGTTGATGCGGGCATTCACCAGTGCGTAGTAGGCCCGGCTGGCACCGAAGCGATACTGGCTCGAGGCGATCGCGCTTTCGACCCTCGCCGCCAGCTGGGTGAGCTCGCCGAGGAGGGTCTCGTCGCCGCGGTCCTCGTTCGCCATTTCCTGGGTGAGCGTCGCCAGCGAGCGTTCGATCTCGACCACGCGCGGCGATTCGCGGCGCGCGATCGGCAGCGCCAGCAGCGCGAGCACGCGGTAGGCTTCGATCTCGAACAGCCGCTGCATCATGCGGCCCGCCTGGTAATCGGTGAACGCGCAGGACAGCATGAGGAAACGCACGAAGCCGTCATGCTGGATCTTGAAGTCGGTGTACGCGAAGCCCGCGCCTTCGCCGATCGCGGCGCCGACCACGGCCGCCGATCCGAAGTAGTCCTGCAGCATCACCGGGTCGTCCGGCTTCTCGGGCGCCTGCATCACCTGCGCATGGGTCGCGACGATCACATGGCCCGGGATCGCCGCCAGCCAGTCGGGCGGCAGGTAGTCGATCGCGGGCTCCGCGAACGGACGCGTCGGCAGTCCCGGCACCAGCACGATGTAGGTGGAGAACTCGCCATGGCGTTCCCATTTCAGCTGGAATTCGCCGAACGGGACGCTGAACTGGGTGAGGTCTTCGCCGGGCGGCGCGCAGCCGAAGCGCTCGCAAAGCGCGCGCAGGTGTGCACGCTCGCGCTCGCGCGCCTCGGTCTCGACCTGGATCGCGAGGTAGGACCCCCGCACCGGGATGTCCAGCGGTTCGTAGGGCCGCGCATGGACTTCGTTGGCGGCGAGGAAGCGGTCGGGCAGGTCGGGCGGCAGGCGGATCATCGTCGGTATGAAGCCAGAAGGTGCCGATGCCTGCAAGCCCCGGAATGGAATCGGCGGCGATACACTCGGACATCGGATCGATTGCGGGCCGCCATGATGGTTTCGGGATGACGTTCCTGTCGCGGGGCAGGGCTGCATGGGTCGCCGCGCTGGTCGCGACGGCGATCGCCGGCCTTTCGGCCGCACTGCCGGTCCGGGGACAGGCGCAGCCTGCCGACGCGGCAGGGACGGTGGCGGTGCAGACGGCACCCGCCGGCACGGTGAAGAACGTACGCCAGTTCAGCGCGCGTTTCTCCCAGCCGATGGTCGCCTTCGGCGATCCACGGCTGGCCGATCCGATCGACGTGTCCTGTGCGGTGCCCGGGCGCGGCCGATGGATCGACACCCGCACCTGGGTCTACGATTTCGAGCGCACGCTGCCCGGCGGCCTGCAGTGCCGCTTCACGTTGCGCGACGGACAGCGTTCCCTGGCGGGAGCCCCGGTCGATCCGTTGCGCGACGCGGGCTTTTCCACCGGTGGCCCGGCGATCCTTGCCGTGGCGCCGGCCGCCGACGACAACGAGATCGGCGAAGACCAGGTGTTCGTGCTGGCGCTCGATGCGCCAGCGACCACGGCGAGCGTGCTCGCCAGCGCCTACTGCACGGCCGACGGCATCAACGAGCGCATCCCGGTTCGGATCGTGTCCGGGCGCCTGCGGGCGGCCATCCTGGCCCGCAGCGAGCCGTCTCCGTTCGGCGACATGGATGACGAGACACGCGAGGCCCTGTATTCGGCGCTCCCGGGCCGCGAGGCGCGCTCGCGGCGCCTGCTCGTGCGTTGCGCGCGCCAGTTGCCCGGGGACAGCGAGGTCCGGCTGGTCTGGGGACGGGGCGTCTCGACCCCCGATGGCATCGCGACCACCGACGAGCAGGTGCTGGCCTTCCGAACCCGGCCGGCGTTCCGCGCGCGCTTCTCCTGCACCCGCGCCAACCAGGCCGCCCAGTGCATCCCGGTGCTGCCGATGCGGGTGATGTTCACGGCACCGATCCCGGCCTCGATGGCCAGGGCAGTGACGCTGCGGGGCCCCGACGGTCGCCTGTATCCGGTGGCCGTCGAGGGCGACGGCGGTCCGGCGCGCCGTGCCGGACCGGCGGTCGACGCGGCCGCGGATCCGGATGCCCGCGCATCGGGCACGGCGGATGCGACAGCCGCCGGCGGCTTCGGGGCACGGCTGCGCGGGTGGTGGGCCGCGGCCACCGGGTGGCTGCGGCCGTCATGGCGGGATCCGATGGTGGAATGGGTCGAGTTCAAGGGGC
>JAIENF010000200.1 GCA_019751575.1 Burkholderiales bacterium | reverse complement strand
GCATGCAGCTGGCCGATGGCATGCTCTGCGATCCGCTGGCGCTGGCGGATGCACAGGACTGCAGGACACTCTGGGTGAGCGATGGTGGCGGGGCGCTGGTCCCGGAGTCATCGATCGACGGCAGGACCGACCAGGCTGCCAGGGCCATCGAGATGCTTCAGGCGGCACTTCGGCTGTCGCCCAAGCACGCGCTGCTGTCCAGCTTCCAGGAGGGCCGCCATGCCGGCGCCTACTGGTCGCTGCGTGCCACCACGTCCGATTACCCGGCCGACACCTGCCTGGTCTGCCCGCCCGCCCGTGCGGCGGAGCTTGCCGCCCTGCCGACCCGGTTCGCTGCGATGAACGACGACCTGCAGGAGCGGCTGGTCAACTGGGGCTATGCGATCTGCGACATCTCGTTGCGATCGTGGTACGACCCCGCGCTGCCGAGACCCGCCGAGTTCCCGTACCGGGATCGCGGGCTCTGAGCGTCAGCCGGCCTGGTAGACCGCCCGCGCGGCATCGACGCCGGCACCCCGGGTGAACCGGTGGTGCTCGCCCGCCAGGACGGTCTCGAGGGCCGCCAGCGTGGTCAGCACCGCATCGCGACGCGCGTTGTAGCCCATCGCGCCGATGCGCCAGATCCGGCCGTGCAACGGGCCGAACGAGGTGCCGATCTCGATGTTGAACTCGTCGAGCATGGCCGTGCGGACCCGGTCGCCGCTCACGCCGTCAGGGATCCACACGCCGGTGACATTCGGCATCTTGTTCGACGTGTCGCCGAAGATCCTGAGGTTCATCGCTTCCAGCGCGCTGACGATCGCGCGGCTGGCCAGTGCGTGCCGGGCATACACCGCGGCATGGCCTTCCTGCAGGAAGATGCGCGCACATTCGCGCGCGGCGTACAGCATGGTGGTGGCTTCGGTATGGTGGTTGAGCGCGCGGTCGCTCCAGTAGTCGATGATCATCGCGAGGTCGAAGTAGTTGGACGTGATGATCCTGCCAGCGCCCGGACGGTAGTCGGCCGGCCGCAGGCCTTCCTCGACATGGCGGCGGCGCATGATCGTCTCGCACAGGGCATCGGACAGGGTGATCGGCGCGATGCCCGACGGACCGGCCAGGCATTTCTGCAGCGCACCCGTCACGCAGTCGATCTGCCAGGCGTCGACGGGCAGAGGCGTCCCGCACAGCGACGCCGTCGCATCGACCTGCAGCATCACCCCGTACCTGCGGCACAACGCGCCGAGTTCGGCCAGCGGTTGCAGCATGGTGGTGGACGTATCCCCCTGGCAGCAGGCAAGCAGCTTGGGCGAAAACGCGCGGATCTCGGATTCGATCCGGGCGAGGTCGAACACCGTACCCCATTCGGCCTCGATCACACGCACGTCGGCGCCGACCCGGCGCGCGATCTCTGCCTTCAACTGGCCGAAGCGCCCGAAGCTCGCCACCAGCACCCGGTCGCCCGGCTCGACGATGGACACCATGACGGTCTCGATCGCCGAGCGTGCCGTGCCGTCGATGCAGAGGGTCTGCGTGTTGGCGGTCTCGAACACGCCGCGATAGAGTTCCTGCGTGTCGCGCATGTACTGCCGGAACTGTGGATCGAACTGGCCGAGCAGTTGCGCCGACATCGCCCGCAGCACCCTCGGGTCTGCATTGATCGGCCCGGGGCCCATCAGCAGGCGGGGCAGGGGGTTGAGTTCCGAGAGGGCCTGGGCGGAAATCGATGAAGACATGGGATGAGCCGTCGTGTGAGAAGTTCTGGAGACTTGCTTCCGGGCAAGTGTAGAACAGCGTGGCGCACATCGGTCGAAATACGCTGCCGCCCGGCCGCGTTCGCTCGCGTCGGCCGGGCAGGCCTGCCTGGCGCAGGGCTACAATGAGACGGAAGCCGGAAGTGGCGGGCGGGAAGGGGCCGTCGCCTGCGTACGCATTGCGGGGTCTCCCCGCACGATGCATGCTGCGGGAGACGTTCCGCCAGGGTGCCCCTCGCCCGGCCTGTCGACGAACCTTCACCGTCACTGCCACTGGCCCGCCAACGCCCATGTCCGACCGCCCCCAGACCTGCTGCCCCCCGGATTCCGAGTGCACCTGACCGAAGCGGCCAGGGCCGCCGGCATCGCCACCGGCTACCACGACATCTGGGGCAACTGGCGCGAGGCGCCAGAGGCGACGCTCCAGGCTGCGCTGGAAGCCCTGGGGCATGCGGGAGCTCCGGATGCGCAGGGGCTCGTGCGATCCGTCGCAACCCGGCTCGAAGCCGGGGCGCACCGGCTGCTCCCTGAATCCGTGGTGATCGAAGCCGGGGCACCCGGGATCGTGCGCCTGTCTGCGGGCGCGCTGGGTGCGCTTGCGCAGGATCCCGAGCTGCGCATCGAGTGGGAGGTCGCGCTCGCGTCGGGCGAACGCGTCTCGGGAGCGTCGATGCCGGGGGACGCGCTTTCCGTGTTGACCCTTCCCGGCTTTCCCGCGGGACGCCATCGGTTGTCGGTGCGTGCGACGGGCCGGGCGGGTGCGGCCGCAGGTCTCCCGATGGCCGGCTCCGAGGCCGTGCAGGCGACCGGATCGGTGCTTCTGTGTGCCCCGCCGCGCTGTTACCTGCCTTCGCACCTGAACGACGGGGCACGCGAGTGGGGCATCGCGGTCCAGCTGTACGGACTGCGCTCCGGACGCAACTGGGGAATCGGCGATTTCACCGACCTGCTTGCGCTGATCGATGCCGTTTCGGGGCTCGGGGCGGCCGTGCTCGGCCTGAATCCGCTGCATGCGCTCGCGCTCGATCGCCCGGAGCAGTCCAGTCCCTACTCTGCAGTGAACCGCCTGTTCCTGCATCCGCTGTATGTCGACCCGGAACGCATCGACGTGTTTTCCGATCCGGCCATCGTGCCGGCGCTGTGCAACGGGCTCGCGCCGGAGTCCGAGCGGAGGATGCTGCGCGATGCACCGAGGGTCGATTACCCGGGTGTCGCACGGCTCAAGCTGGGGGTCCTGCGCGCGATCTACGATGCCTTCGTGCGCGAAGAGTGCGCGGGCGTGGCTGCCGGTGGCGCGCGTCCACGGACCGCCTGGGGGCTTGCGTTCGATGCCTTCGAGTCCGGGACGCCGGGCCTGCGCCTGCATGCGACCTGGCAGTCCATCCAGTCAGCCCTGCATGCGTCAGATCCGGCGGTCTGGGGTTGGCCGTGCTGGCCGGAACCCCTGCGCGATCCGGCCGGTCCGGCCGTCGCGGCGTGGCAGCGTGACCATGCAGATGACCTCGGCTTCCATGTATTCCTCGAGTGGCAGGCGTCCCGCCAGTGGCAGGCGGTGCGCGCCCGGGCGGCGGCGGCCGGGGTCC
>JAIENF010000552.1 GCA_019751575.1 Burkholderiales bacterium | reverse complement strand
GTGGCCGCAGCCTACGTGCCGACCAACTACATCAAGGCGGCGGTCGGTCATCCCATGGTGGCCGGCGTCAAGCTGTGGGCATTCGCGCACCTGATGTCGAACGGCACCCTGGCCGATGTCCTGCTGTTCGGCAGTTTCCTCGCCTGGGCAATCGCCGATTTCATCGCGGCGCGCCGGCGCGATCGCCTCGGCGGGGTGAGCTACAACGGCGGCACGATTCCGACGGTGGTCACGGTACTGCTCGGTGTCGTGCTCTGGGCGGCCTTCGCGTTCTGGCTGCACCGGGTGCTGATCGGCGTCGCACCGTTCGGGCGCTGACCTCAGTCCTTCGGACCGCTGTACCAGGCTGGCCAGCGCTCGAGCACGGCCGGCCCGTCACTGCGGTACATGTGGCAGGAATCGATCTGGTAGGGCCGCTTGTCCGAGGGTCGCGCCTCGTCGCGGGCCGCACGCGCCCGGCCGGTCGCCTGGTACGCGGTGGTCGCCATCGGACCGAGCAGTTCCAGCAGGTGGGTGCAGCCGCGCGTGCCACCGAGCACCTCGAGGGTGCGGCGCCGCCAGCCCGGCCCGATCTTCAGCCCGACCAGGGCCTTGAACGCGGGCGCGATGTCACCGCAGCCGCCGTAGGGAGCAGCCTCGGTCACGGCCTCGCAGTCGTGGACCAGGAAATCGAGGTCGATGGTCAACCGGACGCGCATCCGGTGGATCGGTTCACCCGGCTCACGCGGGACACCCCCGTCACGGCGCTGGTGCCGATGGGTCTTCACGTCCGTCATGAAGCCCTCGATATCCCACAGGCCGTCCTCGCGCTGGAAGCCCTGGCATTCGACGCGGCGGACATGGATCTCGGTGCGCGGGGCGGGATCGGACAGTGGCATCTGAAGGCGTCGATGGAATGAGGGGTGGAAGTGGCGGCAGCAGCCTGGGTCAGCCGGGTGCCTGCGCCCCGGCGCGGCGGCGCCGTTCCGCCACCCGATCGAGCACGGCCCGCTGTTCCCACGGTTCGTAGATCGACCAGTGGGCGATCTCGTCGAGCGAACGGAAGCAGCCACGGCAGGCGTCGAGGTCCTTGTCGTACAGGCAGACCAGCACGCAGGGAGACGCGACCGGGCCTTCAGCCGCGGCGGCGGTGCCCGCGGGGTTGGCTGTTACGGAAGCAGGGGAAGTCGGTAGCGTCACGGCGTGGCAGATCCTCGCAGGGCGTACGCCGCAGGGCGCGCCGGGCCTGCATTGTCCGGCATGCGGCGCTGCAGCGCCAGTGATGCCCGGCCGTGCATCCTCAGCCGCCGGATCGCGCGCGCTGTGCGAGCCGTGCGCGGGCGGCGCGCGACCCTGTCTGGCGGCCGAGCGCCGCACTGATGAAGCATCCGGCATCGACCAGCCGGTCGAAATCGATGCCGGTGCGGATGCCCAGGCCGTGCAGCATCCAGACCATGTCCTCGGTCGCGACATTGCCGGTCGCCCCGGGCGAATACGGGCAACCGCCGAGTCCTGCGACCGATGCGTCCACTGTCGCAACCCCGTGTTCGAGCATCGCCAGCGCGTTGGCCAGCGCCTGGCCCCAGGTATCGTGGAAATGCCCGGCGAGGCGCGCCGCCGGGATGGCGATCGTCAGGCGCTCGAACAGCCGATGCACGGCGCCCGCGGTCCCGACACCGGTGGTGTCGCCGACAGAGACCTCGTGGCAGCCCATGTCGAGCAGCCGCTGCACCACGGCCAGCACGCGTCCGGCGTCCACCTCGCCTTCGTACGGACAGCCGAAGGCCACCGACACATAGCCGCGCACCTGCCAGCCTACCGTCCGGGCAGCGCCAGCCACCTCGGCGAAACGCGCCAGGCCCTCGTCGATCGAGCAATGGGTGTTCTTCTGCGAGAAAGTCTCGCTCGCGGCCGAGAACACCGCGATCTCCTCGACCGGCCGGCCGCTCGCCTGCTGGTGCGCGAGCGCGGCTTCGAAGCCCTTCATGTTGGGCACCAGCACCGGGTAGCGGACGCCGGGACGCCGGTCGATGCCGGACAGCACCTCGGCGGTACCGGCCATCTGCGGCACCCACTTCGGCGACACGAAGGACCCCGATTCGACCATCGACAGGCCGGCGCCGGCGAGGCGGTCGATCAGTTCGACCCGGGTGGCGACCGCGATGCTGCCCGGTTCGTTCTGCAGTCCGTCGCGCGGCCCGACCTCCACCACGCGCACGGCGGCGGGGAGCCGGGCAGGCATCGAGGGCATAGGATCAGCGCCGACGCGCAGGCGCAGCGCGCTTCGCCGGCGCCGTCTTCGGCGATGCCTTCTTCGGTGCTGCCTTCCTGGCGGCGCCCTTCCCTTGCACAGCCGGACCCGACTCGCGCTCCGCGATCCGCCGCTTCGCCTCGGCGACCCAGCGCGAATCACGCTTCTCGAGGAACGCGGCGACGCCCTCGCGGCCCTCGCTGCCGGCGCGCAGCGCGGCGATGCGCCGCGCCGATTCTGCAACCAGCCGGTCGTCTATCGGGCTGGCGGCCGCCACCGAGATCCAGTCCTTGCACTGGGCGAGCGCCTGCGGGCCGCCGAGGAACAGATGGGTGACCAGCGAATTGAGCGTCGATCCGAGTTCGTGCTCCTCGACGAGGTCGTGGATCAATCCGAGGCGGAAGGCCTCGGCCGCATCGAATTTCTCGGCGGTGAGGCAGTAGCGCCGCGCCTGCCGTTCGCCGATGGCGGCGATCACGTAGGGCGTGATCACCGCGGGGATCAGGCCCAGCCGCACCTCGGTCAGGCAGAACGTGGCCTGGCGGGTCGCGATCGCGATGTCGCAGCAGGCAACCAGCCCCATGCCCCCGGCGAATGCCGGACCCTGCACGCGCGCGATGGTCGGCTTGCCCAGCGTGTACAGCGTGTGCATCAGGCCGGCCAGCCCGAGCGCGTCCTTCACGTTCTGCGCTTCGGAGTAGCCGGCCATCCGCTTCATCCAGTTCAGGTTCGCGCCGGCGGAGAAGCTGCTCCCGTTGGCCGCCAGGATCACCACCCGAACCTGCGGATCGGCATCGAGGTCGCGCAGCGCGTGGGTGAGTTCGGCGATCATCACGTCGTCGAAGGCGTTGTGTATCTCCGGCCGGTTCAGGGTGACCGTGGCGATGCCGTCCAGGTCGACGGCGACCAGGATGCTGGACGGTGCAGCGGAGGGTGCGGATCGTGCGGCCATGGTGGGGTACTCCCGGAAAATCCGATTGTGCCGCAGCGGCGGCCCGGACGAAAAAAGGCGCCGCAACCTGCGGCGCCTTTCCAGACGAGGACGAAGCCCTCGGTCTCGATCAGTCGGCGT
>JAIENF010000655.1 GCA_019751575.1 Burkholderiales bacterium | reverse complement strand
GCCGGGCGGCAGCGAGCGGTTCCGCGGGATGCAGCAGCCCGGTCTCGAGCAGGTTGCCCTCGACCGGCACGCGCTGTGCGACATGCTCCCATTCGAACTCCGTGGGCAGGCGCGCGCCCAGCCAGCGTGCGATCGCATCGGCTTCGTACTGGCTGAGGTGGGCAGCCGGTGCATCGGGCGAGACCTCGACCAGGCCGCGCAGCGTGAACGTGTGCCAGCGCGCCGGCTGCATGTCGCCGCCGCCCCGCTGTTGCCAGTAGCACGGGGCCTGCCAGCCGCGCGCCTGCACGAGGTCCCAGCCCGCGGAAAGCCAGAGGTCGGGCCGTCGGTAGCCGCCATCCTCGATGAAGGCGATGACCTCGCCACAGTTCACCGGGCGCATCGCGAGTTCGAACGGCTCGAGGAAGGTGCGGTGTGCGGGGCGCTCGTTGTCGAAGGCGAACCCGGCTGCGGCGCTGCCGGTGGTGACAAGCCCGCCCTCGCAGGCCAGCCATCCGGCCGGTGCCGCGGCCACCGGGACCGGCGGCCAGCCCTCGCGCAGGGCGGGCAGCAGCGGATTGCGCGAGAACAGGTGCTTGATGTCGGTGAGCAGCAGCTCCTGGTGCTGCTGTTCATGGTTGATGCCCAGTTCGATCACCTCCGCCAGGACGGTTGCATCAGCGGCGTCCAGTGCAGGCGACCTGAGCAGCGCATCGATGCGCGCTTCGACGTCGGCGCGGTAGTCGCGCACCAGGGACAGGCCAGGGCGCGAGACCAGGCCGCGCTCGGCGCGCAGGTGCCTGTCGCCGACGCCGTTGTAGTAGCTGTTGAAGAGCATGCGGAACGACGGATGGAACGCACGGAAGCCCGGCTCGAACCGTTCGAGCGCGAACACCTCGAAGAACCAGGTGACATGGGCGAGGTGCCATTTCGCCGGGCTCGCATCCGGCATCGACTGCAGCGCGCAGTCTTCGTCCGACAGGCCGTCGACCAGTGCCAGGGTCTGCGCGCGCACGCGGTGGAACTGCGGCAGTAGTCGCTCGAGCGCGGGTGCCGGTGCATGCGTGGGGCGCGAAGGCAGTGCGGGATTCGACATGGGGCACCTTCCGGGACGGTAGTCGTTCGTGCAAGCCGATCGGTGTTCGCAGCCGGCATGCCTGCAGGAGTGTGCCTTATGCACGCCCCGGCCGTGTCCGGTCCGGGCGTGTCTCATCGCGTGTCTCAGGCCGCGCGTACCAACGGCAGGGGATAGGTGTCGGCCGTGCGTGCCATCGCGCGGATCGGGTCATACCAGGCGTCGTCGACCGGCGCGAAGCCGAGCACCTGTGCCCGTTCGAACGCCGCCTCCCCGGCCGCGTCGAAAGGCAGCGCGAGCAGCGCCGCCCGCAGCGTGGCGCGCGTGGTCGCGGGCACGCAGCTGGAAGCCACCCACGGCGGGATCGGGCTCGGTCCGAGCGTCGTCAGCGCGCGTAGTCCAGCCGCCCGGGCCGGATCCGCGCGCAACTCGGTTTCCAGTACGGTGGAGTCGATCGCCGCGGCATCCACCTGTCCCGATTCGATCAGTTCGAGCGAGCGCTGGTGCGCGCCCGACTCGACCACCGGGCCGAGGAAACCCTGGGGCAGGCCGGTCTCGGCCAGTGCATGCCGCAGCACGCCATACCCCGAATGCGAGTTCGGCTCGTTGATTGCGACCGACGCGCCGCGCAGATCGGCCAGGCAACGGGCCGGATGGTCGCGGCGTACGACGAGATCGGAGAAATACACGGGCTTCGCAGCATATCGATCGCCGCGCATCACCGGCGCGGCGAGCAGTTCGTAGCGCGGATGCGCACGCCCGGCTTCCTGCACATAGGGCAGTCCGCACAGCCAGCCGACGTGCACCTCTCCCGCGTGCAGCGCGCGTTCGCGCTCCGGCCAGGGCCGGTCGCCGACGAATTCGACGGGGACCTGCAGCGCGCGCCCGAGCGCGGAGGCCACGGCCCGTGCGAAGGGCTCGGCGTTGTCCGCCATGCACGAAGCCACGCGCAGCACGGACAGCGGCTGCAGCAGCGCAGCACGTGGTCGAGGCGATCGAAGGTGGGGCGGCATGGACACGCCCCGATGCTACACCGCGCCAATCGTCCTCCGCAGCCGGGCGTTGGCGCTATGCTGCGCAATCGCAACCACCGGAGCGTTCCCCATGCCCAAGGCCATCTGGCAAGGCGCCGTCATCGCGCAGAGTGACCGTACCGAAGTCGTCGAAGGCAACCATTACTTCCCGCCGGAGTCGGTCGACCCGTCGCTGCTGCGCGCCAGCGCGACCCACACCACCTGCGGCTGGAAGGGCATCGCCAGCTACCACGACATCGTGGTCGGCGACGCGGTGAACAAGGATGCCGCCTGGTACTACCCGGAGCCGAAGGATGCCGCGCGCCAGATCGCCGGCTACCTGGCCTTCTGGAAAGGGGTCAAGGTCGAGGCGTAAGCTGGCGTGCGGTTTGCTTGGTAGAGCCCTCGCCGGACCCTGAGCCGGCATCGGAGGATGCAGATGAGCCATCGCAGCAGCCGCAGCCGTTCCTGCCTTCATGCCCTGGAATGCACGGGTGGCGCGCGATCCGCCGCCCGGACGACCGTTGCCCTGTCTGCACTGGCGACGGCCGCCGCGCTGCTGGCGCAGCCCTTGCCCGCGCTGTCGCAATCGTCGGCGCCTGCCGACGCGTGGCCGTCCCGGCCGATCCGCATCCTGCTGCCGGTCGGCGCCGGTGGCGTGACCGACATCAATGCCCGCCTGCTCGCCCAGCGCTGGAGCACCACGCTGGGGCAGTCGGTGCTGATCGACAATCGGCCGGGCGCCGGTGGCATCGTCGCCACCGAACTGGTGAAGAACGCCATCCCGGACGGACACACGCTGCTCTGGCTGAATTCCGGGCATGCCGTGGCCACGGCGGTGATGAAATCGCTGCCCTATGACGCGGTGAAGGATTTCGAGCCGGTCTCGACCATCGCCTACTTCGCGCAGGCGCTGGTGGTCGGCGGCGACTCGCCGATCAAGTCGGTGTCCGGCCTGGTCGCGGCGGCGAAGGCGAATCCGCGCAAGGTGTCCATCGGCATGACCAACATCGGCAGCACGCCGCATGTGACTGCCGAACTGTTCCGCTCGATGGGCGGCTTCGAGGCGGAGCTGGTGCCTTACAAGACATCCGGGGCGCTGATCGCCGCCGCGCGCACCGGCGAGGCCAGCGTGATCATCGATTTCATCGCGCCGGTGCTGTCGCTGGCGCAGTCGGGCGCGGTGCGCGTGCTGGCCGTCACCTCGACCCAGCGTTTTCCCGGGCTGCCTGC
>JAIENF010000169.1 GCA_019751575.1 Burkholderiales bacterium | reverse complement strand
GCACCGTCGGCGCCCGCGACTGCACCGGCTGCGCCACTGCGCAGCACGATGCGGTCGAGCACGACCTCGGGACCGGTGCGCCGGCCGACCGCTTCCAGGCGCAGCGCGCCGGGCTGCTCGAGCGCGACATCGAACTGCTGGCGATCCGCCGCCAGCACGAGCCCGACCTTGCCGGACAGGCGGGTAGGCACCAGCCGCGCATCGAGCGCCTTCAGGTCCAGCGCGGCGACCGTCAGTTGCCAGGCGCTGTCGAACGCCTGCCCCTTGCCAGCGATCGGCAATGCAACGCTGCCGCGGCCTTCGATGCTGCCGCCACCACTCATCGCGATGCGCAGCGACGACAGGGTCGCGCGCCGCGTGGCCGGATCGAACTCGAACCCGCTGTCGATCCCGGTCACGGGAACGCGTTGCGCGCCCACCTCGCCCGGCAGCCGGTTCACCGCCTGCAGGCGGCCGCGTACCGGCCCGCCCGCCGCTGCACTGGCCTCCACCTGGAGGTCTAGCGCGGTGCGCGGCGCGCCCCTGGCGATCGCGGCGGCATCGATCCCTTCCGCATCGATGCGGATGGCGGGCAGCTGCACCGACGCGAAGGGTGCGATCGTGGCGGCAACCTGCGCCTTCAGCCATTCGCGCGGCGCGCTCCCGGTCACGGCACCTTTCGCGATCAGTTCCGCCAGCCGGCCACCGAGCGTGAACTCGGCCACGCCGAGCGAAGCGGCCGACAGCCGCACCTTCGCGGCGAGCGCGAATGGCGCGGTGGCATCGATGCCACCGTCCAGCGAGACGACGATCGTGCCAGCGTCCGAGGGCCCGGCCAGGCCTGGGAGGCGCACGGTCAATGCATCCACCTCATGCCGCGCCGGCCCGCCACGGTAGGCGAACGAGAGGCCGGCCAGTTCGATCGCCGTTGCGCCACTTCGCCAGGACCCGCGGCCGATGGTCGCACGGTCGATGCGTACCTCGATCGGCAGCGCGAGGCTCTCGGGCTCCACCGATGGCTGACCCGAGGCGGGCCGTTCGACCCGTGCGTCCGCGACGGCGATGCGGTCGAACACCAGCCGCCGGTTCCAGAGCGCGGCGAGCGACGCCGGGTCGATCTCGACACCGGTCAACGTCGCACGCGTGCCATCGGCCTGGGCATAGTCGATCCGACCTGCGGCGATGGCCGTGAACAGGGACCCGGACAGGTCGGTGAACTCGAGCCGGCCACCTGCCTGCGCGACGGCGGTCGACAACTGCGATGCCGCCCAGTGCAACGCACGCGTCGAACGGGCGAACAGCACGGCCGCCAGCGACAGCACCATCAGCAGGACCAGCAGTCCGATCGCGATCCGGCGAGAACGCCTGGCCATCAGAAGTTCACCCCGAGCGACAGGTGCAGGCGCACGTCTTTCGACCGGTCGCCGTAGGCGATGTCCACCCGCACCGGGCCGAGCGGCGTGCGCACGCGTGCACCGAAGCCGGCGCCCTGTGCGACGTCGCGCAGGTCTGACACGGTGTCGGCGGCGTTGCCGACGTCATAGAACGCCGCGATGCCCCAGCGTTCATTGACCCAGCGCGTTGCCTCGATGCTGGCCAGCGCATACATGCGCCCGCCGGTGACCGCCGCACCCTTGTTCACGCCGATGCTCTGGAAGCCGTAGCCGCGGATCGAGGTATCGCCGCCGGTGCGGAACAGGAAGCTTTCCGGGATGCCGTCGGTGCTGCTGGATGCGATCGCGCCACCCTCGACGCGCACGAGCACCGTGGCCGTGCGGCCGAGCGGGATCCAGTGCGCGACCTGTGCAACGCCTCGCGCGAAGGTGCGGGAAGACAGCCCGGGCGGTGCCACGCCGGCCTGGACCGACCAGGTCGTGCCGCGGTTGGGCGACAGCAGGTCGTCCGTCGCACGGCGCGTATGGCGCCAGGCGCCGAACACGGCGTGCACGGTATCGCTCGGGCTGCCCTCGGGCTGCTGCTGCTGGAGGTGGGCACCGATGCTCCACTGAGGCTGCCGCCGCTCGTCGATCGCGGTGCGGTTGAACGTGACGCTGCCCTCCCGCTGGAACAGGCCCGAGATGTCGCTCTGGTTGAACCGCAGCAGGTAGGCATGCAGCCAGCCATCCGCGCTGGCCGGCAGGGCGATCGATGAGGACGCGCGGGCTGCGCGGCTTTCGAGCCGGGCGTCCGAACGCCAGCGCCAGCCGCGATCGAGGAAGTCGTTGTCGGTATAGCCGAGCTGTGCGCGATAGAGGGTGTCGGTGCTGTAGCCGACCCCGGCCTCGATCCGGCGCGAGTTGGCTTCGATCACCGACACCCGGACCGGCGCGGCAGCGGCGTTGGCCGGGTCGTCGTCCATCTCGACCTGTACCGCGGAGAAGTAGCCGGTCGCGGTGAGCCTGCGCTGGAACAGCAGCAGGTCATCCTCGTCGAACGGGTCACCCGGGGCGAACGTGGCCAGGTCGCGCACGAACGAAGCCGGATAGCGCGACAGGCCGCGCACCCGGATCTCGCCGAAGCGGAACGCCGGTCCGCTGTCCAGTTCCAGCTCCAGCGTCGCCTGCTGCGTCTCGGGGTCGATGGTCGCCTGGCTGCGCTTCAGGCTGGCGCCGGCGAAGCGATCGCCCGCGAGCGACGCGACCGCCTGCCGCTTGCCGATGTCCCAGTCGAGCTGCCGGAACCGCACGCCCTGCGGCAGCGGCCAGAGGGCGAGGATGCGCTCCCGCTGGCGGCGCACCCGATCCGGATCCGCGAGGATCGAACCGACGATGTCGATGCGAACCTCGGACACCCGCGTCGGCAGTCCGGGATCGACATCGAACCGGACCGTCCAGGGACGCGCGTCGCCGGTGATCGTGCGCACGATGGTCGGCGAGAAATAGCCTTCTGTCGCCAGCGTCCCGGTGAGCTGCACCTGCGCCTCGGCCGCGAGCCGCTCGAGCAGGTCACGGTTCATGCCTTCGTAGGTGCGCCAGCGCAGCAGGTCGAGGTCCTGGCGCAGCACGCTGCCGAGCGCGAACGGTGCTTCGATATCGACCCTGTAGGCGTCGGTCGCGGCAGGCGCCGGCACCTCCTGCGCGTGGGCTGCCGGCAGCGCGCCGCCCGGCAGGCCCGGCAGGTCCGGCAGCACCCACAGCGCAACAGCCACAGTCAGTGCGGCGACCTTTGCGGATTTCCGGGTCATGCCCGCATCACGGCCGTCCGTGTCGGACGCCGCCCGATGGCGCGCGGCACCCGGCACGGGTAAACTCATTACCCACTTTGTCTTCCCTGGCGGACCCGGCA
>JAIENF010000135.1 GCA_019751575.1 Burkholderiales bacterium | reverse complement strand
GGGTCGGGCAGCAGGCGCACCATCACCGCGCGGAAGTTGACGAGCAGCGCATCGGGCGGGGTGTTGTATGGCCGCGTAGGTTCGTTGTCGAACACCGATGCCTCGCGCGCGTCGATCGCGAACGCGCTGCGGTCTAGCACCAGGTCGCCGCGGATCTCGCGGATGCCGCGCGCGCGCAGCGTGCGCAGCATCAGCCAGAACGCTTCCTGCGTGAGCCGCGGGTCGCCGCTGCCGCGGATCACCAGGTCGCCCTCGAGCACGTCGCCGCGCTGCGCGCCCTGGGTCACCATGTCGGTGCGCCAGGTGAACGACGGGCCGAGCAGTTCGAGCGCGGCATAGGTGGTCAGCAGCTTCATCGTAGACGCCGGGTTCATCGCGCTGTCGGCGTTCAGGGAGACCGCGGGTTCGCTGCTGCCGTCGAGGTCCTGCACGACCACGCCGACCGCGGACTCGGGGATGCCGGAGCGTGCCAGCGCACTGGCCACGGCCTTCGGCAACCGGCCCTGCGAAGTTGGCTGCGCTTGCGCTGGCAGCCCGTTCTGCGCGTTCACCGGCCATGCGGCCAGCAGCAGGGCGCACGCCACCGAGACCAGCAGCGCGCTCATGAGGCCACCGGCTTCAACGGCAGCACCACCGCCTGCCCGGTTGCGGCCACCGCGACCGGCCAGCCGAGCTTCTCGTCCACCACCTGCGCGAACGATGCGGCCGCGCCCGCCTCGCCATGCACCACCCAGGTCTGCCCGGGCGGCTGCTGGAAGCCGCCCAGCCAGCCGAGCAATGCCGCCTGGTCTGCATGCGCCGACAGCCCGCCGATGGTGTACACCTTCGCGCGCACCGGCACTTCGTCCCCGAACAGGCGCACCAGGCGCGCGCCATCGACGATGCGCCGGCCGAGCGTGCCCTGCGCCTGGAAGCCGGTGATGATCACGCTGCATTCCGGGCGCGGCAGGTTGTACTTCAGGTGGTGCTTGATCCGGCCCGCATCGCACATGCCGCTGGCGGAGATGATGACGGCGCCATCGCGGATCGTGTTGATGAACATCGAATCCTCGACCGACTGCGAGAAATGGATGCGCGGATAGCCCTTCGAGGCCTCGAGCCAGCGGCCGAGCTGCGCGGCCTCGTCATCGAGCGCGGCATGGTGCTGCAGCGTGATCCGGGTCGCGCTCGCCGCCAGCGGCGAATCGACATAGACCTCCATCGGCGGCAGCCGTCCCTCGCGGGTCAGGCGGATCAGCAGCATCAGCAGGTCCTGGGTGCGGCCGACCGCGAAGGCCGGGATCACCACGTTGCCCTTGCGTGCCACCAGCGCGCTGGTCAGTGCTTCCACCAGTTCGTCGAGCGTCGCATCGAGCGGCCGGTGCAGGCGGTCGCCATAGGTCGATTCGACCAGCAGCGTGTCGGCCTGGGGCACCGGCACCGCGTCGCGCACGATCGGGTGGCCGGGCTGGCCGAGGTCGCCGGAGAACACGATGCGGTGCGCGCCGCCGGTGGCGGTCAGCGTCACTTCCACGCTGGCCGAGCCGAGGATATGGCCGGCATCGCGGTAGACCACCCGTACGCCGGGATGCGGCTCGAAGGCGATCCCGTACGTGCAGCGGCTGAACAGCCCGATCGCGCGCTCCGCGTCTTCCATCCGGTACAGCGGTTCGATCTCGATGTCGTCGTGCCGGCGCAGCACCTGCTTCGCCGCGCGCCTGCCCTCGGCGCCGCGCGCGGGCTTGCGCGACCACTCCGCCTCCTTCTCCTGGATGAAGGCCGAGTCGCGCAGCATCACCGCGGCGAGGTCGACCGTCGGTGCCGTGGCATGGATCGCACCCGCAAAGCCTTCTGCCGCAAGCTTCGGCAGCAGGCCGCTGTGGTCGATGTGCGCATGGGTGAGCAGCACGAAGTCGAGCGTGGCCGGGTCGAACTGGAAAGGGCGGCGATTCTTCTCGCCTGCTTCGCGCCCGCCCTGGAACATGCCGCAGTCGACGATGAAGCGAAGCCCGGACATCTCGACCAGGTAGCAGGAGCCGGTGACCTCGCCGGCGCCGCCGAGGAAGGTGAGTACAGGAGCCTGTGATTGCATGGTCGGGTTCAGTCCTTCAGCACCGCGTTCAGTGCATCGAGGGTGGCATCGACGAGGTGCGAGGCCTGTGCACCGTCGATGACATACGGCGGCATGAAGTAGACGGTGTTGCCGATCGGACGCAGCAGCACTTCGCGCTCGAGGGCCGCGGTGAACAGGCTTCGTGCAAAGTCGGGCGCGCCGCCGTCGATGTCGAAGGCCCAGATCATGCCGAGATTGCGGAAGTTGCGCACGTTCGGGTGCGTGGCGAGCGCCTGCGCGCGCAGGGTGAGGTCGGCCGCGCGCGTGCGATTGGCCTCGACCACGCCGTCCTGCGCGAAGATGTCGAGCGTGGCCAGCGCGGCGCGGCAGGCCAGGGGATTGCCGGTGTACGAGTGCGAATGCAGGAAGGCCCGCGCGCTGCTGTCGTCGTAGAACGCGTCGTAGACCTCGTCGGTGGTCAG
This sequence comes from Burkholderiales bacterium, assembly GCA_019751575.1. Taxonomy (GTDB): domain Bacteria; phylum Pseudomonadota; class Gammaproteobacteria; order Burkholderiales; family CAIKXV01; genus CAIKXV01. The sequence goes on along the minus strand of JAIENF010000135.1, from coordinate 750 downwards.
CACGACGGACAGCGGCAGGTAGCCGCCGGTGATGCCCTTCGACAGGCAGAGGAAATCCGGCTGAATGCCGGCCTGTTCGCAGGCGAACATCGTGCCGGTGCGACCCATGCCGGTCATGATCTCGTCTGCGATCAGCAGCACGTCGTACCGCGTGCACAGCCGGCGCGCGCCCGCGAGATAGTCCGGGTGGTACATGCGCATGCCCGACGCACCCTGCACCAGGGGCTCGACGATCATCGCCGCCACGGTGCCGGCCGAACGTTCCAGCTCCGCCTCGAGCGCGGCCAGTGCGTCGGCGGTGCAGCCTGTGCAGCAGGGCGCCTCGGTGGCCGGGCCTGGCGCCGGCACGATCAGCGGCAGGCGCAGCAGCGGCGCATATGCATCGCGGAAAACGGCAAGGTCGGTGACCGACAGCGCGCCCAGCGTTTCGCCATGGTAGCTGCCGGCGATCGCGATGAAGCGCTGCTTCGAGGGCCGGCCGCGGTTGTGCCAGTAGTGGAAGGCCATCTTCAGCGCGATCTCGGTGGCCGAAGCACCATCGCTGGCATAGCTGGCATGGCCCAGCGGACCGGCGCTTGCCGACAGTGCAGCGTCGGCCGCGCGGGGTGCCAGCGCGCTCAGCCGTTCGGAAAGTTCAACCACCTGTGGATGGGTGAATCCGGCGAGCATCACGTGGTCGAGCGTGCCGAGCTGGTCGATGAGCTGTGCGTTGATGCGCGGGTTGCAGTGGCCGAACAGGTTCACCCACCA
>JAIENF010000425.1 GCA_019751575.1 Burkholderiales bacterium | reverse complement strand
CCGACGCGACCAGGGCGAACAGCGGTGCGAACAGCGGTGCGATCATCCCTTGCGCCACACCACCCGGTTCACGTAGTCGGTGTAGCCGAGGATGATGCGCAGCACCTTTTCCGAGACCGCAGGGCGGTGGTAGTCGGCCACCGGTGCCAGCGTGCGTGCGGGGCTGCCGCCCGGTTCGCCGCGCGACTGGGTCTCGAGCACCTTCAGGCCCTGCAGCACGCGGTCGGTATCCAGCCCGACCATCATCACCGCCGCCTCTTCCATCGCCTCCGGCCGTTCATGCGCCTCGCGCAGGTTCAACGCCGGGAAGTCGAGGATCGAGGACTCCTCGCTGATCGTGCCGCTGTCGGACAGCACGGCATGGGCATTGCGCTGCAGCTTCACGTAGTCGAGGAAGCCGAAGGGCGAATGCAGCTCGACCAGCGGATCGAGCGTGGCTGCGCGCGCGGCGAGGCGGTTGCGGGTGCGCGGATGGGTGCTGAAGATGATGCGCTGGCGGAACTTGCGGGCCAGTGCATCGAGCAGCGCGGCGATGCGCTCGAGGGCTGGCGGCGGGTCGACGTTCTCTTCGCGGTGCAGGCTGACCACGAAGTATCCGCGCGGCTGCAGCTCGAGGCGGGTGAGCACGTCCGAGGCCTCGATGCGCGGCAGGTAGTGGTGCAGCACTTCGTGCATCGGGCTGCCGGTCTTGATCACGCGGTCGGGCGGCAGGCCCTCGCGCAGCAGGTATTCGCGCGCGATGTCGCTGTAGGGCAGGTTGACGTCCGAGATGTGGTCGACGATCCGCCGGTTGAGTTCCTCCGGCACGCGTTCGTCGAAGCAGCGGTTGCCGGCTTCCATGTGGAACACCGGGATCTTGCGCCGCTTGCAGGCGATCGCCGACAGGCAGCTGTTGGTGTCGCCCAGGATCAGCACCGCGTCGGGCTTCTCGGCTTCCAGCACCGGGTCGACGCGCATCAGCGTCTGGCCGATGGTGTCGATGGCGGTCGAGCCGGGGGATGCGGCGGCCAGGAAGTGGTCGGGCCGGCGGATGCCCAGTTCGTCGAAGAACACGTCGTTCAGCGCGTAGTCGTAGTTCTGGCCGGTATGCACCAGCACCAGCTCGGTGGCCTGGTCTAGCCGCGCGAGCACGCGCGACAGGCGGATCAGTTCCGGCCGGGTGCCGACGATCGCCATCACCTTCAGTTTCTTCATCAGACCGCCTCGGGGTAGGTGTCCGGCGCAGCGGGATCGAAGATCTCGTGCGACCAGAACAGGGTGAACAGTTCGCCCTGCCCGGTGTTCCGGATGTCGTGGGTATGGAGCGTGGGCATGTCGATGTAGACGGGCGTGTCGCCGCGCACCGCGAACGCATGGGGCTCGCCGGCGAACATGCGGCGCACCCGGATCGTCGCCTCGCCGGCGGCGACCAGGAAGCGTTCGACCTTGCGCCGGTGGAAATGGTTGCCGCGCACGATGCCCGGGTGGGTGGTGGACGCGAAGCACTGCCCGCCATGGCCGGTCTTCACCGCCTCGAACAGGTGGCCGCGTGCATCGCTGCGAAGGTCGATCCGGCCGGGGTAGTGCAGCGGGAAACGGTAGGAGCGGAGCGTGTTGAACAGGTCGAGGTCGAAGTCGCCCTCGAAACGGGGCAGGGTGCCGTCGGCATAGGTGTCATGCATGGCCTGCAGCTTCGCCAGCGCCTCGCTCACCCGCATCCGGCGCCCCTCGGGGGACAACGGTCCGCCGTCACCTGCGTCGATCGCGTCGAGGATCAGGTCGCAGGCGGATTGCGCATGGAGCAGTTCGAGTTCGCCATCGACGATGACCTTCGGTGTCTCGCCGGTGGCGAGCTGGTGGCAGAAGGTGGCCACGGCCGAGTTGTAGAACGGGCGCCCGTGTTCGCCGAACAGGTGCGGGAAGCGGATGTCGGTATAGCGCGCCCCTGCCGCGGCGGCCCATTCGCCGAGGATCGCACTGGCCTGCACCTTGGATCGGCCATAGGGCGTCAGCGAAGCCGCCGGTGCATCGCCTGCGGGGACGCCGTGGGTCGAGTTGGAGAACAGCAGGTGCAACCCGCCGGTGCGCGTTCCGGCGACTGCCTGCAGCGCATCGACGAGGGCGCGTGCCAGGCGCGGGTTGCCGGCCTCGACATCCGCCTCGGGCCCGCGGTTGACGCCCGCCAGGTGCACCACCGTGCCGATGCCGGCCAGCGCGGCCCGCAGCGCTGCGGGATCCTCGAAGCCGGTGCGGTCGAGCACGACCGGGTCCGGCCAGCCGCGCATGCGGATCGCGCAGCGCAGGTGCCAGCCGAGGAAGCCTGCCCCGCCGGTGATCGCGACCTGCGGCGCAAGGGATCCTCGCGTGCTCACGCCGGGACCTTGCGCGGCCGGCCGCGCGGCTTGCCAGCCTGCTTCGGGACGGACTTCGACGCGGGCCTCGCCCGGGTCATGGCCCGGGCCGGGACCGGCACCGGGCCGGCGGCGAGTTCGGCCTGCACCTCCGGCAGCGTCAGCAGCAGCGCCTTCACCTGTGCGACGTCGAGCCGCTCGGTGTTGTGCGACGTGTAGTCGTCGAGCGCGGCCTCCTTCGTGTCGCCTTCGGTGAAGTACTTCGCGTAGTCGAGCCCGCGGCCGTCCATCGTCACGCGCCAGTACTCGCCCATGTCCTGGGCACGGCGCAGTTCCTCGCGGCTCGCCAGCGTCTCGTAGAGCTTCTCGCCGTGGCGCATGCCGATGCGGCGGATCCGGGGTTCGATGCCGAACAGTTCGCCGAGCGCGGCAACCAGCACGTCGACCGTGCAGGCCGGCGACTTCTTGATGAAGATGTCGCCGGGCCGCGCGTTGCCGAACGCGAACAGGATCAGGTCGATCGCCCCGGGCAGCGGCAGCAGGAAGCGGGTCATCGCTCCTTCGGTGATGGTCAGCGGCTTGCCCGCGCGCAGCTGCGACATGAACAGCGGGATCACCGACCCGCGCGAGTACATGACGTTGCCGTAGCGCACCGCAGCCACGGTGCAGCGGCTGCGCGCACCGCTGCCCGCGGCCAGCGCCTCGCGCGCGGCGGACTGGGCGACCTTCTCCATCAATGCCTTGGTCATGCCCATCGCGTTGATCGGATACACCGCCTTGTCGGTGGACAGGCAGATAACCTTCTTCACGCCGTTGGCCACGGCCGATTCGACCACGTTATGGCTGCCGATGATGTTGGTGTAGACCGCCTGCCTCGGGAAGAACTCGCAGGACGGCACCTGCTTGAGCGCGGCGGAATCGAGC
>JAIENF010000519.1 GCA_019751575.1 Burkholderiales bacterium | reverse complement strand
AGCGACGGCCGGCAGGTCCAGGGCAACCGCAAGGCGGTGGCCGGGGCCTTGCTGAACCTGCTCGAGAATGCATTGCAGGCCACCGAGAGTGGTGGCCGGATCACGCTCGGCGCTGGCGTGTGCGGGCCGGCGATGGATTTCTCCGTCGCAGACGACGGCTGCGGCATCGATCCCGGGGTCATGGACCGCCTGTTCGAACCGTTCTTCACCACGCGGACGGACGGGACCGGGCTGGGCCTGGCCATCGTGCGCGGCGTCGCCACCGCCCACGGCGGCGAGGCCCTGGTCGAAAGCCGGCCCGGCGCAGGCACGCGATTCACGCTGCGCCTCCCGGCCAGCGCGTCGGCGGTGGCCCGATGAAACTGCTGCCGGTGCTGATCGCGGAAGACGACGCGGACCTGCGCGAAGCGCTGTCGGCGACCCTGCAGCTCAACGGCTATACCGTGATCGAGGCGATCGATGGCGAGAGCGCGCTTGCCGCGCTGGCGCGCGATCCGGTGGGCCTGCTGATCAGCGACGTGCAGATGAAGCCGATGGACGGGCATGCGCTGCTGGCCCGCGCGCGCAGCGAGTACCCGGACGTCCCGGTGATCCTGATGACGGCATACGGGATGATCGACAAGGCCGTCTCGGCGATCCGCGCCGGTGCCGTGAACTACCTGACCAAGCCGTTCGAACCCGGAAGGTTGCTCGAAGAAGTCGCCTGCCACATGCGGCCTGCGCCCTCCGCACCGGGCCGGTCGCGCCGGCCGGGCACCGACGGCGTGGTCGCGCGCGACCCGGCCACCCGGGGAGTGCTCGAACTGGCGCGCCGTGTCAGCGCCACCGACGCCACCGTGCTGATCACCGGGGAGTCGGGCACCGGCAAGGAGGTCTTCGCACGCTTCATCCATCGTCATTCCGGTCGCGCAGCGGCACCGTTCGTCGCGATCAACTGTGCTGCCATACCCGAGAACCTCCTCGAGGCGACGCTGTTCGGCTACGAGAAGGGCGCGTTCACCGGGGCGAGCCAGGCCACGGCCGGGAAGTTCGAACAGGCCCAGGGCGGCACGCTGCTCCTGGACGAGATTTCCGAGATGCCGCTCACCCTTCAGGCCAAGCTGCTGCGGGTGCTGCAGGAGCGTGAGGTGGAGCGGGTCGGCGGCCGGCGCCCGGTGCCCCTCGATATCCGGGTGCTCGCCACGTCCAACCGGGACATGGCGGCCGAGGCGCAGTCCGGGCGTTTCCGTGAAGACCTCTACTATCGCCTGAACGTGTTCCCGATCGACCTGCCGCCGCTGCGCGACCGGCCGCTCGACATCCTGCCGCTCGCGCTCGAGGTGGTCGCGCGATTCGCGCCCGGCCGCGACGTCGTGCTGTCGCCCGAGGCCGAACGTTCGTTGACCACCCACAGGTGGGCCGGTAACATCCGGGAACTCGAGAACGTGCTGCAGCGTGCGCTGATACTGGCGCAGGGCAGGGTGATCGAGGCCGGCGACCTGCACCTTCCGGTCGCCCCGGCGGCGGCAGGGCTTGCCGCCGGACGGCAGAACTTGCCGACAGCCGTGCCGGCCGGTCCCCGGGAAGCGCCGGGACAGGACAGTGCGGGGGCGGATGTTCCGGGCGGGCGCCCAGCCCCGTCCTCAGGGCCCGAGTCGCTGGACATGAAGTCGCTGGAACGCAGGCATATCCTGGAAGCCCTCTCGGCCGCCGGCGGCTCGCGGCGCAAGGCGGCAGCCCGGCTGCAGATGAGCGAACGGACGTTGCGGTACAAGCTCGCGCAATACCGGGCGGCGGGCTGGCTGGATGGCGCGATGCAGGACGATGATGAAGGGCCGGGCGGCTGAACGCCGGCGGCAGGCGGTTGTGTGGCACGAGCATTGCTGTATCTTCCGGTGCTGGACCCTTCCTGAAACAACCGAGCCGGTGATCCCGGCAGCGAGCTTTCCCCGATGAGCACTTCCGGTATCGACCAGATGTTGCGCGAACTGCGCTCGGCGGCGGCGCAGGCCGGCGCGGGCACGCGCGACGGTGCCGACGCCGCGCCGGCAGGCGGTGCGCCCGATTTCGCGTCGATGCTGCGTTCGTCGATCGACAGCGTGAACGCGGCCCAGCAGGATGCGCAGAAGGTGCAGCGAGCGTTTGATGCGGACGCCCCGGAAGCCAACCTGCAGGAAGTCGTGGTGGCCATGCAGAAGGCCAGCCTGTCCTTCCAGACGATGGTTCAGGTCCGAAACCGGCTGGTCACGGCCTATCAGGACATCATGAGCACGCAGGTATAGTGGGTTCCGACCGAAGCTAGGCGATGGCGCAGGCTCCCACCTCCCCCCAAGCTCCTCCGCCCGCCTCGACGCCCCTGCTGCAGGGGTTCTTCCGACTCACCAACGCACAGAAGGTCGTGCTGCTGGTCGGTGTCGCGGCTGCGATTGCGGTCACGGTCGCGTTCGTGTCGTGGGCGCGTACGCCCGACTACAAGGTCCTGTTCAGCAACATCACCGACCGTGATGGCGGCGCGATCATTTCCGCCCTGCAGCAGATCAACGTCCCGTATCGGATGTCCGAAGGCGGCGGTGCGATCCTGGTGCCCTCCGATCGCGTCTACGAGTCGCGATTGAGGCTGGCCCAGCAGGGGCTTCCGCGCGGCGGCGCGATCGGCTTCGAACTGCTCGAGAACCAGCGGATCGGCACCAGCCAGTTCGTCGAACAGGTGAATTTCCAGCGTGCGCTTGAAGGAGAGCTTGCCCGGACGGTCCAGGCGCTCGGCTCGGTGCAGGGGGCGCGTGTCCACCTGGCGATCCCGCGGCCGAGCGTGTTCGTGCGCGACCAGCAGAAGCCCAGCGCGTCGGTGCTGGTCAGCCTGTTCCCCGGGCGCACCCTCGATCCGGCGCAGCTTGCAGGCATCACCCACCTCGTGGCCAGCAGCGTGCCCGAACTGGCACCCTCTGCGGTCACCATCGTGGACCAGGCGGGCAACCTCCTGACGTCGAACCCCGGCGGCGGTCGTGACGCGAATGCCGGGCTGGACGCCGGGCAACTCAAGTACCTGCAGGCGGTCGAACAGAACTTCGTGCGCAGGATCGAGGCGATCCTGACCCCGATCGTCGGCCCGGGCAACGTGCGCGCGCAGGTCACGGCGGAACTCGATTTCTCCACCGTCGAGCAGACCGCCGAGTCCTACAAGCCCAACCCGACACCCGAACAGGCGATCCGAAGCCAGCAGACGGTCGAGACGCTCGGCGACAACCCGCGCGATGCCAGTGGCG
>JAIENF010000243.1 GCA_019751575.1 Burkholderiales bacterium | reverse complement strand
GCGAGTACGCTACGGACTTTCCGGTTCCGACTCTGCGAGAATCTGCCGGATGGCTCCGACCGACCCCGCGCCTGCGCCGCGTGCGGCAACAACGGAAGAGGGACGCGGAGTGTAAACACGGCACACCCTCGCCGGTATCGCCCAATTGCGGTATGACGCACGTGTTCCGGCATGCGATATTTCATTGAGCAGAATAATTCGACGGCTGCTCGGCCGTTCATATGTCAGCCGATGGACATGCAAGAGTAACTGGCTGCGCAGATGCCGAATCCCCACACCGTTTCCGATGCATGGATGCCTCTCGCAGGCACCCTCGGAACCGTTGTGCGTGAACGTCTTGCACAGACCGTCCTCGACCATCTCATCCATCCGCTGCTGGTCGTCTCGGCGGACGGCACCGTCCTGCACAGCAACTTCGCCGGGTATCAGTTCATCGCGGGTCGGCACGGACTGCAGGTGAAGGACGGGAAACTCAAGACGACGCGGCGCGACGAGGACGGCAACCTGGGCGAGTTGCTGATCGCCCTGTCTGACCCAGCCGTACGGCATGCACGCCCCGGCGTGCTGACGCTGCCGTCCCGCCAGGGCCGCAACCCGAAGGTGGTGCTGCTGATGCCGATGCGGCCGACCCCCTCGACGGCTGCCAAGGCCGCGAAGATGCCCGAAGGACTGGTCCTTGTCGCAGTCATCGATCCGCCCCACCGCCTGCTGCCCGACGACCACCTGGTACGAAGCGTCTACGGCCTGTCGGTCGCCGAGTCACGCATCGCCCTCAAGATCGCCGCCGGAAAGTCGCTGTCGCAGATCGCCCTCGAGAGTCGCACCAGCCTGCACACCGTGCGCTCGCAGCTGAAGGCCGTCTTCGCCAAGACCGGCACCTCGCGCCAGGCGCAACTCGCACTCACCCTGTCCGCGCTTGCACCCGCGATGATCATGGCAGTGACCTGATCCAGCCGATCCATCAGGGCCTGCTGTCGAGGAAGCGGTACCAGTAGAACAGCGCCCGCTGCGGCAGGCGCATCAGGCGATGCAGCGGGAACGGCCGCACGGCGTGGCCCGCGGCCTCGATCACCGGCTCGCTGGCGTCGCCCGCGATGCGCGCCGCGATCAGCCGGCCGGCATACAGGGACAGCGAGACGCCGCTGCCCTGGTATCCGACGGCGTAGTGCACGGTCGGGTCGTCCGAGGCCTGCCGGATGCGCGGCAGGAAATCCCGCGTGAACGCGACCCAGCCATGCCAGTCGTGTTCGATCTCGATGCCGTCCAGCGTCGGGTACTTCGCGATCAGTTCACGGTACAGGTACTGCCGGTGGCTGGCGGTACGCCCGGGCGTATCGGCGATCAGCCCGCGCCCGCCGAACAGGATCCGCCGGTCGGGCAGGCGCCGCCAGTAGAAGGTGAGCTTGCGTGCATCGGTCAGCACGTCGCCGGTGACGAAGTTCGCGCCGGCCACGTCGGCATCGGTCATCGGGCGGGTGACGATGATGTGCGACAGGATCGGCATCATCGCCGCACGCAGGTCGGCATGCAGGCCCGGCGGCGTATAGCCGTTGGTGCCGATGACCACCTTCGCCGCGCGTACCGTGCCATGCGGCGTCGACAGCAGGTGCGTGGCGCCTTCCTTGCGCCAGCCGACCACCGGGCTCGAGGAATGCACGGTGGCCCCCGCCGCGCGCGCCATGCGCAGCACGCCGGCCGCCAGCTTCATCGGATGCAGGGCGATCGCATCGGGAATGCGCAGGGCACCCCAGGAATGGGCACCACCGAGGTGGTCGCGCTGCAGCGTGCGCGCATCGATGAACTCGGCGGGGTACTGCAGTTCACGCTGCATCAGCCGCGCTTCGGCTTCCAGCGCCGCCGCCCGCCCGGGCTTGGGCGCCACCTTCAGGTAGCCCGTCTCCGATGCATCGCAATCGATGCCACCCTCGCGGATCATCGTGCGCACATTGTCGAGCGACGCCCGGGTATGCGCGAACAGGGCCTTCGCACCGGGCAACCCGAACCGCGCCACCATGTCGCTGAACGACAACCGGCCGAACGCCATCCGCGCGAAGCCGCCATTGCGGCCGCTGCACCCCCAGCCCGGGCGGTTCGCTTCGAGCACGACCACCCGTTGCCCGCGCCTCGCCAGGTGCAGGGCCGTCGACAGGCCGGTATAGCCGCCCCCGATCACTGCCACGTCGGTGTCCAGCGCGGGCGGCGCCGGCCCGTCGTCGGGGGGCAGCGCGCCGGCCGTCGACAGCCAGTACGACGGCTGGTGCTCGAGGCCGGTACCCGGGCTGTCGGCGAAGATCGGGTCGTAGGGCCTGTTCAGGGCAGCCGGCCGGCCTCGCGCCGCGCCTCGTAGGTCTTGCAGTGGGTGTAGGCGATCATGTGCAGCCGGTCGTCCAGGCCGTACGCGCGGCAGCGCTCGAGCATGAAGCCGAGGATATGGTCGGCCTCGATCGGCCCGCCGCGTTCGATGTCGCGCGCCATCGACGCGCTGTAGGCGGCATCGCGGTTGGCGAACAGCGCGCGGAACTCGTCGATGAAAACCTGCTTCGGCGCGCAGCCGGCCCGGGTGGCGATCTCGATGTTCAGGTCGAAGAATTCGTTCAGCAGCCGCGTGCCGTCGGGCGTGCGCGCGATCTCGCCGACGCTGCCGCGCATCAGGCAGGTCATGCCCGCCACCGTGGACAGGTGGACCAGCTTGATCCAGAGGTCGTGGCGGATGTTCGAGGACACGCTGGCCACGACCGAGGTGCGGTCGAACAGTGCCTTCAACTGCGCCACGCGGTCGGATGCGCGGCCGTCGAGTTCGCCGAACGTGATATAGCGCCAGTCGCTCAGGTGCTTGACCACGCCCTCCGGGGTCAGCGTGGCCTGGATCTTCGCCAGCCCGCCGATCACCCGCTGCTCGCCGAACTCGGCCACCAGCCGGTCGATGTGCGCGTAGCCGTTGAGCAGCGGCAGGATCGCCGTCTGCGGCCCGATCGCCGGACGCACGGCCTCGATGGCCGCATCGAGGTCGTAGGCCTTGCTGGTCAGCAGCACGAGGTCGTATGCCTGCGCCGGATCGACGGCAGCCACCGCATCGACCTTCAGGCGCGCATCGCCGAAGGCCGGGCTGTCGATGACCAGGCCGTCGCGCGCGAGCTGCGCCAGCCGGCGCTCGCGCACCAGGAAGGTGACATCGGCGCCGGCTTCCAGCAGCCGCCCGCCGTAGTAGCCGCCGATCGCGCCGGCACCCAACACGCAT
>JAIENF010000771.1 GCA_019751575.1 Burkholderiales bacterium | reverse complement strand
GGCTGACGACGAAACGTCGTTTCCCGCACTCCCTCCCTGAGCGGGAGCCTTATCCCCCTAAGGCATCCTCACCCCGGCGCGAGCCCCCTCGCGCCGGGTTTTTTCCTTCTGGAGCCGGATCAGGCCTTCGGCTTGCGCCCCGGAGCCTTCGCTGCGCGGGCCGGACCGCCTTTCGGCGTCGACGACGCGCCGGGCTTTCGGGCCCCGCGAAGCTCGCTGCTGCTGACCGGCGCTTTCGCGGCGATGCCGAGGAATCCCGCGACCGCCTCGGCCAGGGTGTCGAGCCCGGTCCGTTTCGGGCTGGACAGGGACTGCACGGTGACCGGCAACGGCGCGAGCGGAGCCAGCGCCTCGGCAACCTCGCGTACCACCTGTCCCTGCTGCTGCCGCGTGAGCTTGTCCGACTTGGACAGCACCACGTGCAATGGCAGGCCGCGCGGGGCGATCCATTCGATCAGCCGGACGTCGAGCGGGGTCAGCGGATGGCGGATGTCCATGATCACCACGAGCGCGGCGAGTTCCTGCCGTTCCTGGAGGTAGCGTTCGAGCAGGATGCCCCAGTCGCGCTTGATGTCCTTGGCCACCTTGGCATAGCCATAGCCGGGCAGGTCGACGATCCGGTGGCCCGGCGTGACCTCGAACAGGTTGATCAACTGCGTGCGGCCCGGCTGCTTGCTGACGAACGCCAGCCGTCCGATCCCGGTCAGGGCATTGATGGTGCTGGATTTTCCGGCATTCGACCGGCCGACGAAGGCCACTTCGCGGCCACCGTCGGCGGGCAGGCGTTCGATCTCGGCGGCACTTTCTACGAACACCGTCTTGCTGAATACGGACATGGACAGGAGGTCTTTCGCCGATCCGACTGGCGCCGGAACGGTCGGTCAAGTTAAAATCGAGAGTTAAAGCCAACCACACGAACCCGTACAGACGAACCGGAATGCGAAGGTTTTCACGAGTGTCCGGCAGGGAGTTACGAATGACAAGAAGTCTTGCGATCGCTGCCCTGGTGGCAGGCGTCGCCCTGGCATCTGCTTTCCCGGGCGGCGGGGTCCACGCGGCCAGCGCTGCATCGGCGGCCGCGGCCGCCGCACCCAAGGGTGATCCCGCGAAGGGCCAGGCGATCGCCGCCGGCGCTTGCGCAGGGTGCCATGGCGTCGATGGCAACAGCCCCATACCGGCGAATCCCACGCTGGCCGGGCAGCATGCCGGATACACCGCCAAGCAACTGGCCAACTTCAAGTCGGGCGAACGCAAGAATGCGATCATGCAGGGCTTCGCGGCCGCACTGTCGCCGCAGGACATGCTCGACGTCGCCGCGTTCTACGCCCGCCAGGCCGTCAAGCCGCGCCCGGCGAACGACAAGGAACTCGCGCTGATCGGCCAGAAGCTGTACCGCGCCGGAAACGCGGCGAACGGGTTGCCGTCCTGCGCCGGATGCCATTCCCCCAACGGTGCCGGCATCCCGGCCCAGTACCCGAGGCTGGCCGGCCAGCACGTCGAATACACCGTCGCCCAACTGCGGGCCTTCCGGGCCGGCGAGCGAGGCAACGACATGAACAAGGTGATGCGCACCATCGCCAGCCGGCTGACTGACCGCGAGATGCAGGCGCTCGCCGAGTACGTATCGGGCCTGACCGGCACGCGCTAGGGCTACGGTCGTGCCACAAGGGGCCTCCTGCGGGAGGCCCCTTGCATTTTCAGCCAGCGGCCATCGCGCCCAGTGCGTCGCGGGCCGCTGCAGCGGTCGCGGCGACGTCCTGCGCGCTGTGGGCGATCGAGACGAAGCCCGCCTCGTAGGCCGACGGTGCGAGGTATACGCCGTGGCCGAGCATCCGGTGGAAGAACGCGTTGAACCGCTTGCTGTCGCATTCCATGACCTGCGCGAAGTCCTTCGGCGGTGCGTCGCGGAAATAGAGCCCGAACATGCCGCCCACCGATTGCGCCGAGAGTGCGATGCCGCTCGACTTGCCGGCTGCCACGAACGCATCGCAGACGGCGCGGGTGGTGGCGGCGAGCCGGTCGTGGAAGCCCGGCGTCAGGACCTGTTCGAGCGTGGCCAGCCCGGCGGCGACCGCGACCGGGTTGCCGGACAGGGTGCCCGCCTGGTAGACGGGGCCGGTCGGGGCGACGAAGGCCATCACGTCATGCCGGCCGCCGAAGGCCCCGAGCGGCATGCCGCCGCCGATCACCTTGCCGAAGGTGGTCAGGTCGGGCGTGATCCCGTACAGGCCCTGCGCGCTGCCCGGCGCCACCCGGAAGCCGGTCATGACTTCATCGAAGATCAGCACCGAGCCATGCCGGGTACACGCGTCGCGCAGCGCCTGCAGGAACCCGGGCTGCGGCAGCACCATGTTCATGTTGCCGGCGATCGGCTCGACGATCACCGCCGCGATCGTGTCGCCGATCTCGCGGAACGTGCGCTGCACCTCTTCGATGTCGTTGTACTGGAGCACCAGCGTGTGCTGGGCGAGTTCCGGCGGGACGCCCGCCGAACTCGGCTGGCCGAGCGTCAGTGCGCCTGAGCCCGCCTTGACCAGCAGGCTGTCGCCGTGGCCGTGATAGCAGCCTTCGAACTTCACGATCCGGCTGCGCCCGGTGAAGCCGCGGGCGACGCGGATCGCGCTCATCGTCGCCTCGGTGCCGGACGACACGAGCCGCACCGACTCGATCGACGGCACGGCGGCGACCAGGGCTTCGGCGAGCTTCAGTTCGCCTGCAGTCGGTGCGCCGAAGGACAGGCCGTTGCGTGCGGCACGCTCGACCGCTGCGAGCACGACCGGATCGGCGTGGCCGAGGATCGCCGGGCCCCAGGATCCGATGTAGTCGATGTAGCGGTTGCCGTCGACGTCCCAGGCGTAGGCGCCCAGGGCCCGCTCGAAGAAGACCGGCGTGCCGCCAACCGAACGGAAGGCGCGCACCGGCGAGTTGACCCCGCCGGGGATCAGTTTCTGGGAACGTTCGAACAGCGCTTCGCTGTTGGGTCGCATCGTGTGGGCTCCGTTCAGGGTTGGTCGCGGCTGGTCGTGCCAGCCGCAGGCTGCGACCGGGTTTCGGTCTCGATGAGTTCGTTGAACCTACGCACTGCGGTGCCGATGTCGGGTGCGGAATAGAGTGCGCTGATCACGGCCAGGGAATCGGCGCCCGCGCGCAGCACGCCCGCGGCGTTGCCCAGGTCGATGCCGCCGATCGCGACCACCGGCACCCGCAGTCTGGCACGGGCCTCGGTGAGCAGCGCAT